>CBDEMG010000012.1:0-74539 GCA_965240855.1 uncultured Bacteroidia bacterium
GATTTGCGGATGGGACGATTTACGGATGATGCTCTGAAGATTGCAAAGTTGTCGAATTTAACTGCGTGGGAACGTGATATGGAGGAACCTGCCCAACGTTTTACTGCCTGGAGCAAAATGTACATTTCGGGTAAAAGTGTAGAAGATGTCCTAAACTATAAGGAACTCCTAAACTCGGTTACTCGCGAGGATGTTGTTGCATTGGCAAACAGGGTGTTTGGACCAGATTATTTATTAATGCGCAATAAGATTGGTTTTGCAGGAGGGACTAAAATAGCTAAACCAGACTATAAGCCCGTGATTGCCTCTGCTAAAGGGAGATCGAAATATGCACAAGAGTTCGATAAGTTGCCCTCTCATCGTAGTCCGTGGACTCCACTCAAGCAAGGTATTGATTACCAGAAGCAAGAGTTACCACAAGGGAACAGACTATATGTTGTAAAAAATAAGGTAAACGATATTTTTACACTACAGCTCCGATATGCACAGCTCCCTGCCGATTATCCGAGACAGATGGGTTATTTATCAGCTATGGAAAATGCTACTCCAGATACGATGAAGTTGGAATCGTTCAAGGAGGCGCTCGGATTGTTGGGAGCCACGTTATCGTTAGATGCGGAATTTCACTCGTTTAATATCAAAATTCAGGGGTTGGAGAACCATTATGATGAGACGTTGGCTCTGCTTCGTCGTTTCCTCGTAGGAGCACACTTGAATGTACGCGATCGTAATACTTTTGTGAGCAATCTCCGTGCGGAGAAAAAGATACAGCGCAAATCGGTAGATTCCCAAGTTGCAGCCATCGAGGAGTATGCGCGTAGAGGAAAGGAGAGTTTCTATTTGCAACAGTCGACGGCTAGGGAGTTAAAGCGTCGTGATGTAAAAGCTTACGACTCGTTGTTTCAGAGTGTTATACATACTCCCTGTGAGGTGTACTATGTAGGAGAGCAGAGTGCGCAAAAGGTGGCAGAGGATGTGCAGCATCTCTTGCCAGAGCTTGGAGACTACAAGACTCGTGTGGTTGAGAAAGAAAACTGGCAACCAGCAGATGATGATGTAGAAATCATTTTCTTACCAAATAAAAAAGCTACTCAGGCTAAGATTTCGATCGCACAGCGAGTTGAGGATTATACCACACGAGAGACACCTGAGCGAACATTGCTCAATTCGTATCTGAGCGATGGGTTCAGTGGGATACTCCTGCAGGAGATCCGCGAATTCCGATCCTTGGCTTACACAACCTATGGATATTTAAATGCTCCATCGAATTTGCAGAGTAGCACGTTCTTTTTTGGAAAGTTGGAAACCCAAGGCGATAAGGCTATAGAAGCTCTGGAGCTCTATCTGAAGCTTATCGATTCGCTTCCTCAGTACCCTGATCGTCTGGCAGAGCATAAGGAGAATATAATGAATTCGTTGGCTCAGCAAGTTCCCACCTTTCGAGCCTTGCCGAGCTATGTGAGTTGGTGTGATAGGATGGGTTTTACAGAAGATCCTCGCCGAGTAATAGCCGATGGTTTGATGGGGATAACATGGGAGAAATTTTACAGCTACTATCAGCGTCAGTTTGGAATAGGTAAGCGAATAATAACAATTGTCGGTGATCCACGTACCGTGAACCTTAAGGAATTGAAGAGAAAATATAAGGTACGGGAGGTAAAACTTTCCGATCTTATACGTTACTAAGATGCATTTTTGGTGCATTCACGTATAAAGGAGTTGAGAGAACGTCTATAAAACGTCTCTACTCTGAGAAATAGAATATATTTGTAAAGAAGGTACGTGGGGTGTATGAGCTAGCAAAAGAGTTGGTATAGAATAAAAAAACAGGATGTTTGTGGACAATAGGTTGTGTCAGTTACTGGGTATATCGCTTCCTATCATTCAGGGAGGTATGATTTGGTGTAGTGGCTGGCAGTTGGTGAGTGCAGTATCTTCCGAAGGGGGCTTAGGAGTATTAGGCTCGGGATCGATGACGGGTGAGGAACTCCGAGTACAGATACGTAAGGTACGCGAGAAGACGAGTGCACCTTTTGGGGTAAATGTACCATTGTTGTTTTCGCGTGCTGAGGAGTGTGTGCAAGTGTGTTTTGAGGAGCGAATTCCAGTCTTGATAACCTCTGCGGGCTCCGCTGGTATTTGGACGGAGCGTGCACATGCTTTGGGTATGAAGGTAGGACATGTTGTAGCCAATGTGAAATTTGCAACGAAGGCTGAGGCTGCTGGAGTAGATTTTTTGGTGTGCGAAGGAGTAGAAGCTGGAGGACATAATGGTTTGGAAGAGCTTTCGACTTTGGTGCTAACACAGATGTTGGTGGGGCGAATAAAAGTGCCGCTTGTCTCTGCGGGAGGATATATGAATGGCTATGGTCTTGCAGCTGCACTGGCTTTAGGTGCAGATGGTATCCAGATGGGGAGTCGTTTTGCTTGTACTGTAGAATCGGCTGCTGGGCAAGCATACAAGCAACACTTATTGCGCGTAGGTGAATTGGGAACGGTGCTTACCTCTCACGGTTGGGGTCCTACGAGGGTAGTGCGCAATGCATTCTCAGATGCTCTGCAAGCGTTGGAGAGAAGTGGAGCGAGCGTAGAAGCGCAGCGGGAGTACATCGGAACAGGACGTAGCCGACGTGGTATGGTGGAGGGCGATTTGGAAAATGGAGAACTAGAGATCGGACAAATTGCTGGAGCATTTACCGATGTACTTACAGTAAGTGGAGTAATGGAACAAATTGTGCACGATTATCAGGACGCAGTTTCTAACTTGCAACGTGCACTCTCATAGTTACTTAGCAAGCTTATGTATCGCACATTGTGAAAGGTGAGAAATATGATACATTTTGAGCGATTTACACTACCGAATGGTTTGCGAGTCTTGGTTAATTCGGATATGCGCACGCCATTGGTATCGATGACGGTGCTCTATGATGTGGGAGCAAAGGACGAGGATGTAGAACACACCGGATTTGCGCACCTCTTCGAGCATTTGATGTTTGGAGGGAGTATTAACATCCCTGATTTTGATGCGGCTCTGCAACTAGCTGGGGGTAGCAACAATGCGTATACGACGAACGATTTGACGTGTTATTACTGTACTCTTCCTGCTTCGAATCTTGAGACAGCCTTTTGGTTGGAGAGCGATAGGATGCTATCCTTAGCCTTTTCGCCTAAGAGTTTGGAGGTGCAACGGAGTGTTGTAATGGAGGAGTTCAAAGAGAATTATCTGAATACTCCTTATGGTGATATTTACCATTTAGTACATGCGCTAAATTATGAGGTACATCCCTATAGATGGCCGACAATCGGACTGAAATTGGAGCAGATTGAGCATGCGACCATGGATGAGGTTCGTGCCTTTTTTGCAGCTCATTATTTCCCAGCCAATGCGATACTTGTGCTCTCGGGTGGAGTAACACTGGATCGTGTACGAGAGCTCTGCGAAAAATGGTTTGCACCTATCGCGAGTAGGGCTAAAATCGAGCGGAGTTTGCCTGTAGAGCCATTACGCACTGCATATAAGCGAGAGGTGGTAGAGCGCGACGTCCCTAATGATGTACTTTATATGTCTTTTGCAATGCCTAGACGCACAGATGAGAGCTATGTTCTCTACGATATGCTAACAGACATTTTAAGTTTGGGACGAGGAGGTCGTTTAGCAGCCGAATTGGTACGAAAACGTAAACTCTTTTCATCGATAGATGCTTCGGTCTCGGGCACAATAGATCCTGGTGTTGTTTCTTTCTCGGGGATGCTCTTGTCTGACGTATCGTTAGAAGAGGCAGAAATGGCAATATTTGAGGAGATAGAGAAGCTCGGGAAGATTTCGTCAGAGGAGTTGCGACGAGTTCAAAATCTTTATGAGACGGATACGCAGTATCAGGAAGTACAAACCTCTCGTCGTGCGGAATTGCTAGCAGAGTACGAACTTTATGGCGATGCTTCGCAAGTCAACCAGCGAATTGCAGCACGAGCACAAGTGACAACGGGTGAGTTGGAAGAGTGTGCTCGGAGGGTATTCAGAAGAGAGAATTGTAGAACCTTGTATTACAAAGCAAAATAGGAATTGAAGGAGGGAAGTGCGATGGTCTTGGATCGGAGTAAAGCTCCTGCACTGGCCTGGATGGGGAATGTTGTACTCCCTGAAATTGTTACGACAGAGCATCGAGGTCTTTTGATGTCCCAATTTGTGGATCCAGTACTCGAGGTAGTGGATCTACGTTTTGTCTTTGCTCGAATAGATGTGTCGCCTAATCCGTTGGTAGCCGATGCCGCGATGGAATTACTTCTTCGCGGTACAGAGTTCAAAAGTGCAGAGCAACTCTATATGGCATTTGAGTTGTATGGTGCACGTATCAGTGCAAAGGCTACAGCAGATTTCAACGTAGTCCGCATTGGAGTATCGGTACACAACCTTTTTCCAGTACTCGAACTTGTGGAGGAAGTTCTTTTTCATCCACGTTATTCGGAACAGGATTTTGATCAATGGTTGGGTAAGGAGCTGGCAGATTTCAAAGTTGCATTGGAAGATCCGACTTTTTTGGTTCAGTGTGAATTTCAGAGACGAATTTTTGGTCTGCAACATAGATATGGTCGGACTGCGACGCTGGAGGCATACGATACGTTAACTCTTGCAGAGATTCGTAGCTACTGGCAGAGTAATATAGTGGGAGGGATGCCGGAGCTCTTGGTTGCTGGAGGTACGGAATCTTTAGCGCATAGTATTTTGCAAAAGGTTGCATTGTGGTCTTTTGCGAATAAAGATTACTTAGATACGTACGGAGTGTTTTGCGACTCTTCGGTCGGATTTTATAGATCACCCGTTGAACAGGGGACGCAAGTAGCTTTACAGTTGGGTTTGCGCTTGCCCTCCTCTCCGATGGTAGATGAATTCGTTTTGCAGGTAGCTGTGGCATTGTTGGGGGGCGTTTTTAGTAGTAGATTGATGCAAAATCTTCGAGAAGATAAAGGGTATACCTATGGCGTTCGTGCAGGAATAACGTTTTTTGAAAAAGGGGGAGTGCTAAAAATCCGTACGAGCGTAGGCAATGAGTATGCTCAAGCAGCCTTGGACGAGATAAGTCTTGAACTCCGTAAGATGCAAACGAATCCTGCTACAAGCGAAGAATTGGCTATTCTTAGTGGGCAACTTCGCGGTGAGTTTTGTCAGAGTTTGGATGGAGTTTTGAATGCAGTAAGGAGTGTGTATCGGTTTGGTAAGCCTCCGCAGACATGGCTGCGCTATATAGAAGAGCAGCTCGCGGCAATTAATAGTACGACCCCTGGCGAGATTGTTAGGGTTTCGGAACGATGGTTAAATCCGTCGAATTTTAATATATGTGTGGCAGGCGCGGCGGAGATAATCGCACCCTTGCAATGGCGATAGAGAAAAGTTTGAGTGAGTGCCATATTTTGGAATAGAGAATTGAGATTGTGATAATGAAAGAATTAAATAAGCACTATCTAGTACAAAAAGGGCTCTTGAGCCTTTTGAGTCTTTTTATTGCAGTGCAGGTATGTAATGGTCAGGGTAATCCGTTGTGGAGTGATCAGCCTTTGCCACCGAATTTTCGTGTAGTAACCGTGGATCCTAATACGGGGAAAACAACGTTAACTTGGGATAAGCCAAAGCCGAGTGATTACAATCCTGAGCCGCAAGGATATATAATCTATCGTGGCGAACGGGATGCTTCGGGAAATATAGATTTTCAAAAAGTCGCCGAATTACCCCCCTCGCAGTTTTCGTGGATAGATGATGATGCAAAAGGGAAGGAGGGCGTGGTGCAGTATCGGATGGCGACAAAAGGTCCGGACGAGAAGAAACCTAGTAAGCTGACCGATCCCCATGCGACGATTTATCTGACGGTGGAATATTTACCTTGCTTGAACAAGATTCGTTTACATTGGACTCAATATGGAGGTTGGAACAACGCAATAGAGCACTATGTAGTACATGCGGGTGACCATCAATCGTGGTCTACATTAGCAGAAAAAGCTACATTAAAAGGGAATATCTGGGACTATGAGTTTGATGCAGAGCAAGACAAAACGTGGTACATCTTTATAGAAGCTCGGCGTAGTGGTAGTAGCGATGTCACGCGATCGAATATGCAGGAGGTTAAAACACGTAAGCACTATATTCCCTCAACCATTTTGTTGGATACGATAGAAAGTAGTCCCAACCAGAACCGCGTGACATTGAAGATGAATTTGAATACGAACCCGGCATATTTTAGACTAGTACGGCAAAATGTATTCTCGGAGAGTGAAGGTAAGTTGGATGAAATAGATGTTGTACGGTTTACTAATCCGAATACTCGGGTGCTTATCGATACAGTTGGTGCTTATCAAATACAGGGACGTAAACGTTTTTATTCGATAGTGGCTATGGATGAGTGTAACGAGGAGGTAGATCGTTCGCAAAAGAGTAATAGTATCATTGTTCGTGTGGCAAGCCGTGGTCGTAGGAATGTAGTGAACTGGGATCAACTGGAGGTGGAGGACGGGAATCGAGCAGAGTATCGCATTTATCGTATACTGACCAAACCCACGGGCGTAGAGGAGGTAGAGTTAGCAACGGTTAATGGGGGGCAACGTTTAGAATATGTGGATGATCTCACTTCTTTGGAAGATGTAGGAGTGACGAACAAATTTTGCTACAAAGTGCTGGCTTATGAGTTAACCACGGATAATAGTACTAAACGCGTGAGTATCTCGAGTCCGAATTGTACGCAAGCAGAGTCGAAGATAGAAATACCAACCGCGATATCTCCGCTCGAGACTGCGTCTTCGGGAAGTACTCGTGTAAAGCGTAATGTCTTTGCGCCGAAGACTACCTACGATACGGATTATAAACTTTATGTATACAACCGGAGTGGCGAGCTCATATTTACGGGCATCAGTCAGGGGTGGGATGGTAGACTCAGGAATGGCGCTTATGCTCCAGAGGGTGCTTATATTTACCGAATCGAATTCTCTTTTGCAGAGCGGGGATCGCAGACACGTACAGGTTCATTTATGGTGGTATATCCTACTCGGTAGGGCGCGTGTGTAATAAACAGGAGTCTGATGGATTTTAGTGTCACAGAGCGGCTCTATAGGACAGAGGAGGAGGTGGCGGAGCTTTATCAGAAGCTCATCGATATGAATGCGAAGTGGCTTGCAAACTTGCCGGCCGCGCGTGAATTGATAGATAGGGCATACAAGATAGCTTACGATGCACACAAGAATGTGCCTCCTCGCAAATCTGGCGAGCCATATATAATACACCCGATAATAGTGGCGATGTATGCCTCGCAGATATATCCCGGTGATATAAACATCATACTTGCTGCGCTGCTTCACGATGTTGTAGAGGATACTCCAATTACACTAACGGATATAGCGCAACGCTTCCCCGATCGTCCTGGTTTAGAACAAATAGTGGATGGGGTTACAAAGCTTAAGGAGGTGCATGATACGGGAGATTCGAGTCAGGTAGAGAACTTCCGGAAACTACTCAACCAGACGATAAATGACAACTCGCGTATTATCCTGCTCAAACTAGCAGATCGTCTGCACAACATGCAGACCTTGCAATATCAGGAGAGTATAAAACAGCAGAAAATAGCGAGTGAGACGCTAACTTTTTATGTACCGATCGCCGAAAGATTGAATCTTTATACGATAAAGACGGAATTAGAGAATTTGAGCTTTAAGTATCTCTATCCCTCGGCGTATAAAAATATTGAGGCACAATTCGAAACACACAGAGCCCGGCTAGCAGAGGTACACAGAGTAATTTCAGGACAGATAGATCAGCTACTCTCCACCACAGGGCTTGATTACAAGATTACAAGTAGAGAGAAAACTCCGTATTCGACCTATAAGAAACTCACGAATAAGCATATACTCTTTGAAGAAATCTACGATTTGGTAGCCTTTCGTATCGTATTTAAACCCCATGAGGGTATTCCAGAGAGCACACAATGTTGGTTTATCTATATGTTGTTAACGGATGTCTACCCTGCTCTCCATGAGCGGACACGAGACTGGGTATCGGCACCGAAAGTGAATGGCTATGAGGCACTCCATTGCACCCTTATGGACAAGAATGGTCAATGGGTTGAGGTACAGATTCGTACGGAGCGTATGAATGAGAATGCGGAGAATGGGGGCGCTTCGCACTGGAGATATAAGCGAGAAACTGATGTGGATGATGAGGGGATATTAAGAGATATTGGCGATAATCTGGGCAAATTATACCATGCAGCAGTTGCCTCTTCGCAGTTTATGGCGCATATCAACACCGATTTTTTGAAGAAAAAAATTACGGTCTACGAACGTCTTATGCAAGATAAGGATGACGAGGATTCTACTTCTACGCGTCGTGAATTTATTTTACCCCGCGGCTCAAGTGTACTTGATTTTGCTTATCTGAAAAGTCAGAATGCGGGCGATCACGCTTTAGGAGCACGGGTGAATGGGATTCTAACAAGTTTACGAAGTATTTTGCACGCAAGCGATGAGGTAGAACTTATCGTAGCAACAACGCAATATCCGACAGAGACTTGGAGTAAGATTGCACAGACTCCCTACGCACGGAATTTAATAAGTGAGTCGTTGCATAAGCAAAAGGAGATTTTTGCAAAGCAGGGCGAACAAGTACTCCGCGAGATGTTTAATGCATTGGATGCACCGTACTCTGAATCGGTGGTGGAGAGCTTATTGCCCCATTTTAGGGTAGAGACTTTGAGGGAATTTTACGATGAGGTACATGATGGGTATATAAATAGGGAAATCGTTTACCGCGAACTGCGTCGCGCCATTCGTAGAGAGAGAGTGCTTGCGACCTCTCGTCGTCTTAAAGGTAATAGAGGTCTTGCGGGCGATGCCGAATTAGAGTACTCGCCATCTACCCCATTACATAGTACGACCTACACTTTGTTGACTTCGCCTTGTTGTTACTCTCTTCCGGGTGATATGGATGTAAAGTGTTTGCGTGATCCGTCGACGGAGGGGAAAGTCGTACGTGTGCATAAGGCGAATTGTTTGGAAGGGGAACGGATAGCATCTGAGCATGGCGATTGGCTTGTGAAGGGGATCGATTGGTCTGTGCGTCAGATGAATAGCTATCCGACGCACATTTTTATTGAAGGGGAGGATCGTAAGAATTTATTATCAGAGTTGTTTGCCAAGTTTGCAGATGTTTGTAAGACGAATATCTCTCGCGTAGATTTGCGCAGTGATGGGACACAGTTTCGGGGAATTATTTCGTTTTCTGTATATGAGCTCTCGGAGTTAGAGAATTTGATACAGAGTTTGTATCAGGTGGATAGCATTCATGCGATATACCGTTTGGATGTGCCCTCTACCTACGAATTTGTGGATAGCTTTTAATACAAAATAGTTGTGTTAGTCTAGTGTAAAAGAGGTTCTCGTGGTGAGGAAGATTGTAGTAGTGTTGACACTTGTAGTGTCTTTGTTGCAAGGTTTTGGAGTGAAAGCTCAGCTGAACCGTTACTATTTTTATACTAAAACGCAAAAATTGTATCAACGAGGAGATTATACGGGAGCAGTAGGAGCGATAACGGTTTTTCTGGAATACCAGAGTGAGGATGAGATCGCGCTTTATTTTCGAGCACTCGCTAAATATCAGTTGGATGATTGGCGAGGAGCCTTACAAGATTTGGATAAACTGTTGCTTCATAAACCCTTTATGACCGAGGCACTTCTTTTGCGGACAGCTGTCCGCAATCAGTTGGGGGATCATAGCAATGCCATGGTTGATATACGATTGGCGTATGAGTTGCGACCGAATGAGCGTGATATACGCTATATGCGAGCCATCACGTACTTTCTTTTGGAGGACTACGTACAAGCCATAGAAGATTTTACTGCGACTTTGCAGCATGATCCCGAACACTTGGATGCTCGTTTGAATAGAGGAACCTCTTATTTGCTTAGGGGTGATACACTACGCGCAGTAGAAGATTATCAACAAGCCATACAAACAAACCCCTATTCGGCAGGTCCGCATATCAACTTGGCGCGTGTCTACTATTCGCAAAACCGCCTTGAAGCAGCTCTGGCTTCGCTCAATAAAGCGTTAGATATAACGCCGAAATCGGGACAAGCACTACTAATAAAAGCGTTGATAGAGCACGACTTACACCGTAATAAAGAGGCTTTTGCCTCGATTAATAAGGCGATAGAGTACGCACCACGGAGTTCGTTGGCCTATTACAATCGTGCTATTATGTATGCGGAGAAGGGAGATCTTAGCGCTGCGTTGCAAGATTATGAGCAAGCTGCCCGAATTTCTCCTAGCAATGTATTTATCCGATATAATGCGGGCATAACGTATCTAGAGGCGAAACGCTATCGTGAGGCGGCTGATGCCCTCTCGTATGCAATAGCCCTCTATCCGCAATTTGCGCGTGCGTACTCCCTGCGAGCAAAGGTTCGTTTACTATTGGGAGATAAAGCTGGCGCTAGGCTCGATTACGATTCGGCTCAAGTGCAAATAGAGCGATATGCTCATCTACAGGAGAAAGAGGCACAGAGGAATAAGTGGAGCGACACGACAGCGAATTTTTCTCGATTGATCGCATTCGAGAATGACTTTTCTACGCCCTCTGAGCTAGTACTTCCCGCTTTTTTGCGAGAATATGATGAGTTGCTCCCCTTGGCGAGTATTAGAGTGGGGCAGTTGCAAACCTATACGGAGTGGAAGCCAGTAGAGCGGGTAGATAGTGTGGCAGGAGCGCCCTATTTTTCTTTTGTAGTACCGAACGAAGATACGGCTCGTCGCATAGATCTCTCGTTATTTCCTCAGGTGCGCGATGCACATGTAATCAATCTAATGCGCGGAATCTTTCTCTCCGAACAACGAGAATATGCACAGACTTTAGCTTTGTTAGATTCGATACCTAGACATAGTGTAGCTTGGCCGTTAGGGCGTGTAGTTAGAGCGGTAACACAGATTTCTCAAATACGTTTCGCTCCGGCGAAGCAAGTCACATTGTCGCTGACGAATTCGTATACTTCTCGATCTCAAGTAGTGGATTATAGCGAGCCTCTGAAAGAGTTGGAGATGCTAAGTAGTGAGTATGGACAGAGTGCCTATTTGTATTATACTTTGGGGATAGGGTATTATCTCTCGCGAGATCTTTTAGCTTCGGAGCGAGCTTTTGATCAAGCCTTAGCTTTGGAGAGTAGTTTTGCAGAAGCTTTGTTTAATAGGGGATTAGTGCGTATCTTGTTAAATAAAAATGACGAGGCGTGTCTCGATTTGAGTCTTGCTGGTCAGTTAGGATTGGATCGAGCCTACCGCGTGATAGCAGATCATTGTAAGCGTTAGTGTGTGTATATAGTCAGTAGGATGAAAGAAGAGGATAAGAAGAGTCGTAGTGAGGTCGCATACGGCGATTCGTCGCACGAGGTTATCGCCGATCCGTTAGCGATAGAGGCTGAGTTACATGCAGGACATTTTTTACGTAAGGCGAATTTTGGAGGTAATGAGATCTATCATTTTCGCGCCTCGGAGTGTCCTATAACGATGCGAGAGTTAGGTTTGCTACGAGAAGAGACTTTTCGTAATGCTGGTGGTGGAACAGGGAAGATTCTCGATATAGATTCTTACGATAAGGGTGCAAATCCTTATACACAATTGATTGTATGGAATCCCGAGGATAAGTTGATCTTGGGGGGGTATCGCTACATCATCCCTACTCCAGATGGCAAATATGCTTCGCATCTTGCTACGAGCGAGTTGTTTCATTTCTCAGAGCGGTTTGAGAAGGAATATCTCCCTTATACCATTGAGCTCGGTCGTTCGTTTGTGCGAACGAGTTATCAATCTACTCGGGATGCTCGTAGAGGAATGTATGTTCTTGACAATTTGTGGGATGGTCTGGGTGCGTTGTTAATTCTTAACCCTGAAATAAAGTATTTTTTTGGTAAGGTAACGATGTACCCGAATTATAACCAGTCGGCTCGTAATTTGTTGCAAACTTTTCTGCAGAAATATTTTCGCGATCCTGATGGGCTCGTAACGCCGATCGTACCGTTAGATCTAAATATAGATCCGACATTAGAGGCGAGGGTATTTATAGGGGGTAGCTATAAGAACGATTTTGAGATCTTGATGCGCGAGTTGGGAGAGTTTGGAGAGCGAATTCCTCCCCTTATTAAGTCGTATATAAGTTTGAGTAGTACTACGCGAGTTTTTGGCACGGCTGTTAATCATGAGTTTGGTAATGTGGAGGAGACAGGGATATTGGTTGCAGTGAACGATGTCCTACCCGCCAAACGCAGTCGACATATAGATACTTTTCAACCCCAAGAGTACGAAAATAAGTAGGAAAAAAGGTAGAGAAAGATGCCGCGCGTACTAGGGTTAGGCAATGCTTTAATGGATGCGATAATCCCACTAACGGACGACGAGTTGCTCTCTACTTGGTCTCTTGTAAAGGGCGAGATGCAAGTTGTGGAGCTTGATACGTTGGAACAGTTGCATCGGAGTGCGTGGAAAGAGGAGATGGTTCGTAGTGTAGGCGGGAGTGCTTGTAATGCTATACGCGGAATTGCCCATTTGGGATTGCAGACGGGTTTTATAGGGAAGGTCGGGCATGATGAGACGGGCGAACGTGTTTTTGCCGCCTTGCGAACGGCAGGGGTTCAGCCCTTGTTGCGGTATAGTCGTGCTCGGACAGGTGAAGTTCTTGCACTCGTTTCGCCAGATTCGGAGCGGACACTGGTTACCTTTCTTGGTGCTTCTGGTACATTGAATGCGGCTGATTTGCAGGAGGATGAGTTTGTTGGTTATGATCATCTACATTTGGAGGGGTATACAGTCCTCAATCATGATCTTTTTCTGCGCGCGCTAGAGCTCTCGGATCTTTGTCATCAGTCGGTCTCGTTAGATTTGTCGAGCTCAGATATTGTAGATATGAATCGTGAGTTGCTGGGGCGTATCATCCCCAAGTATATTGATATACTATTTGCAAATGAAGGAGAGATCCGGGCTTTTACTGGACGCGATGTCGAACCTGGGATGAAGGAGTTAGCGCAAAGCTGCAAAGTAGTTGTTGTGAAATTGGGTAGCAAGGGTGCTATTGCTTGTTGTGGAGAGTCGTTTGCCTGTAGTCCGAGTTTGCCAGTATGTTGTGTAGATAGTACGGGGAGTGGCGATATGTTTGCTGCAGGTTTTTTGTATGGTTATTTGCAGGATTGGACGCTGGAGGCATCGTTAGCTTATGCGAACAAGATGGCTGCAGAGGTAATACAAGTCTATGGTACGGGAATTAGTTAGTGTGTTATGGTTAATCGTCTGTTCGTTGCCTCTATTTTCGCAGATGCGACAATATACGATAAAGGATAAAAAAGCGATAGAATATTACGAAAAAGGGCTATCAGAATACCACTACGAGTATTATGCTAAGGCACTTAATTCCTTGGAGAAAGCAAAACGTCGCAATGCCAAATTTCTTGAAGCTTACCTTCTTTCTGCACAAATATACGAGACGCTGCAGCAGTTTGATGAGGCATATATAGAGAATATTAAAGCTTTATCGCTCGATAGTACTTTTTATCCTAAGGTACAGTTGGATGCAGCTCGTATGGCTTATTATTCCCAGCAATATGCGCTTGGAGCGGAGTTAGCAGCGCGTTATCTCTTAAAGATAACGCCGTCGGATCGTGGCTATATTAATGCATCGTTGATACAACGGAGCTGCTTGTTTGCTATGGAGACAATTAAAAATCCCGTTGCGATACAACCTGTAGCCTTGCCACCCAGTGTAAATACAGTAAACGATGAATACTTCCCGTCGATAAGTGCGGACGAGCTTACGATATCCGTAACACGATTGTTACCTACGATTTCTCAAGGGCGGCGCGAGGCTATGCAAGAGGATCTTTATCTAGCCAAGCGTTTGAATCGAGATGATATATGGCAAGAAGCCGAGGATATAGGCGCCCCTGTTTCTACGCCTTACAATGAAGGCTCGCAATCGCTCTCCTCTGATGGCAAGCGAATGTACTATTCCTTTTGTAATGGTCCGTGTAAGATCTATTGTTCCACCCTTAATGAGCAGGGGGTGTGGTCAACGCCCGTAGCTCTACCGCCGACTATCAATGTACCCTACGTGAGTACGAAACAGCCAAGTATATCGGCTGATGGACGGACGCTCTATTTTACGAGCAATCGTCCTGGAGGGTACGGCGGTTATGATCTTTGGGTGGCGCACCAGAATGAAAAAGGGGAGTGGGGAGAGGTTCGGAATCTCGGAGCAACGATTAATACACCGTGGGAAGAACAGTCGCCTTTTATTCATTTTGATAACAAAACACTCTATTTCTCGAGCAATGGACATCCTGGACTTGGCGACCTTGATTTGTACAAGACCGAACGACGTAGTCGATCGGATACAGTTTGGTCTGAGCCGCGAAATTTAGGTTATCCTATTAATACTCCTGCGACGGATATGGGGCTTGTAGTTGCAGCCTCGGGCGAGAATGCATACTACGCATCCTCTCGTAACGAACGTCAAGGGATGGATATCTATACTTTTCGTTTACCCGATTCGCTACGTCCGAGCCCAGTCTCTTACCTCCGAGGCACAGTACAAGATGCTACGAATGGCACTCCCTTAGCAGGCGATTGTTTACTAGTAGATCTTACTACAGGGGAGGAGGTAATGCGTGTACAGGCAGATGTGCTAGGTAACTTCTTGGTATGTTTGCCCATGGGACGACAGTATGCGTTGTTTGCGAGTTACAAAGGATATTTTGATTACTCGTTACATTTCGATTTTGTTGGTACACACAGTGCCAGTGAGCCTTTTCAACAAATAATCGGTCTGATGCCGATACGAACGGGAGTTTCGTTAACCTTGCGTAATGTGTTCTTTGATATAGATGCAGATGTATTGAAGCCAGAGTCGCATCTCGAGCTTGATCGGTGGTGCAAAGTGATGCAAGATCGTCCAACTATGCGGATACAGATAGAAGGGCATACGGATAATAGTGGGAGCGTTGCACATAATTTGCAGCTCTCGGAGCGTCGAGCTCGGAGTGTGATGGAGTATTTGCGCGGTAAGGGAATAGAAGCCTCTCGTCTTTCATGTAAGGGTTTTGGTGCTAGTAAACCTGCTCAGAGCAACAATAGCGAAGCGGGACGCGCAGCGAATCGACGTACGGAGTGTAGGATTATAGCGCTCTGATGCATACAATGTGTGGCGAGAAAGAGTATAAGAGGGGAGTATATCCTTGGGGAGATACGCGTCCCTTGTATACGTATACAAGATATATCCGTAATATATTTGGAGCGCGCGTACAAAAATTGGCACTTGATGCTGGTTTCTCGTGTCCTCATCGAGGAGCTGGTCGTTTAGTGGGGGGATGTACATATTGCAACAACGATGCATTTAATCCGTCGTATTGTACTCCTTCCAAATCTGTCGCACAACAATTGAGGGAGGGGATAGAATTTCATACGAATCGGTATCGCAGAGCGAGTAGTTATTTAGCTTATTTTCAAGCATATACTAATACGTTTGCTGGCGTAGATGCGTTACGCAGATTGTTCTCGGAGGCTCTGGCAGTCCCAGGTGTAATAGGTTTAGTCATCGCTACGCGCCCTGATTGTTTAGCCCCGAGTGTAGTGGAATACCTTGCAGAGCTAGCAAGTGAATATTATGTATTTGTAGAATTGGGGGCAGAGAGTTCGCATAATAGAACTTTAGAGGCGATACACCGTGGTCATGATGTTGAGACTACGGAGACGGCAGTCAAGATATTGCGGCGCGAGGGGATCTCTGTAGGAGTTCATCTCATTTGGGGCTTGCCCACAGAGACACGCGAGATGATGTACGAGACGGTATCGTGGGCAAGTGCCTTAGACATTCAGAGTGTAAAATTTCACCAGTTACAGATTTTGCAAGGCACGCAGATGGCTAATACTTGGCAAGAGAGACCAGAGGAGTTCGCTCTTTTTGATTTAGAAACGTATCTTGACTTCTTAGTTGGAGTAGTAGTAAGGTTGCGAGCTAGTATAGCGATTGAACGTATCTGTGCAGAAGCGCCTCCGCGTTTTTTGTTAGCACCCAATTGGGGGTTAGTTCGCAATGATGAGATTCTACGAAGGTTTGAGGGACTTCTCCTAGCGAGGGGTTGGTATCAAAGTATGGTCTCCTAGACTCTTACAAATCCAAAAGTGTTTTTCTTTTTTGCCTAATTTTGCTGCCATGGAGAATAGAAAAAGAGTAGTAGAATGCTTTTAGGTTTTGTAGAGTGGGATGTCTCGCCAGAGCTTGTGCATATTGGGAAGCTGAGTATACGTTATTATGGCTTGTTGTGGTCGCTCGGCTTGTTGTTAGGTTATTATCTTTTACACCGTTTTGCTAAAGTAGAGAAATTCTCCTCAGAACTCTCCGATAAGATCGCTCTCTATGCTGCTATCGGAGTCCTTATTGGAGCACGCTTGGGGCATTGTTTGGTGTATGATCCGGTCTATTACCTCTCGAACCCTGTAGAGCTATTCTATTTTTGGGAGGGAGGGTTAGCGAGTCATGGTGGAGGCGTAGGAGTACTTTTAGCGCTTTGGATACTCTCGCGTCAAGTAAAAGTGCCGTTTCTTTGGATAATGGACAGGATCGCTGTTCCGATAGCACTCATTGCTTCTATGATTCGTCTGGGAAATTTGATGAATAGCGAGATCTACGGACATGCTACAACCTCGCCTTTAGGTTTCATTTTTACGCGTGCTGGCGAGACCGTACCGCATCACCCCACACAAATTTATGAGGCTAGTGCTTATTTAGTAGTCTTTTTTCTTCTCATATTTCTCTATTTCAAACGTCCAGTGATGCGAACCTATCGAGGATTGCTTTTCTCCCTCTTTTTGATTTTGATGTTTACTGCGCGTTTTCTACTTGAATTTGTGAAAGAACCTCAGAGTTCTTACGAGGTGGGAATGCCTCTTAATATGGGTCAAATATTGAGTATCCCGTTCTTAGTATTTGGTTTTTATTTGTTGATTCGAGAAATTCGGCGCGGATCTCGCGGAATCTTGGTAATCTCGCTCCCCAAAAAGCTTAAGAAAAGACGTTAATACCATGCGACATTGGAGTTATTGCTTCCTGTTTT
The DNA here is from genome assembly GCA_965240855.1 of uncultured Bacteroidia bacterium. Lineage (GTDB taxonomy): Bacteria > Bacteroidota > Bacteroidia > Bacteroidales > CAJPTX01 > Bacteroides_D. Next base: position 17,128 of record CBDEMG010000012.1, read on the forward strand.
TTGTAGTGTTATGGCTATACAGTTGTGGTAGTGGGGAGAATTCGTTAACGAATAATACTACGGGCAGGGCTGGTGAGATACTCGTTGTTTCGCCTGTTGATATATCTCGTACTGCGTTGAAGGATACGCTAGAGGCAATTTTACGCTCGGAGTATCCTTATATTCCCCAATCAGAACCGAGTTTTACCACCATTTATGTCACCGATCGTGCTTTTGGACATGTATTAATGCCTTTCCGTAATATTCTAATGGTGCGTTTCCATGCCGATTCGGTACACCCTTCACTACGTCGCGAGGCAGATCGTTGGGCTAAAGGACAGCAAATAGTTTATCTGACGGGACGCGATCAACGTTCTGTAGCCACTTTTTTGAGTGCGCATCGAGAGCAGTTCTACCAATTGTTTGAACAGATAGAGTGCTCTCGTCTGCAAGAAGCGAATAGAAAAATATTGGAGCCACTCATCTCCGATTCTATTGCGAAACTCTTTGGTGTGGAGTTGGAGATCCCTAAGGGCTATTTGTTACGAAGAGCTGCAAGAGATTTTCGGTGGTATTCGATCGAGACTCCAGATATAAGTCAAGGACTACTGATTTACAAGACTCCTCATACAACGGGTATATGGAGGGGGGATACATTGGTAGCTCGTCGTAACAGGTTTACGCGCGAGTATGTACCAGGACCGACGCAGGGGACGTACATGGAAGTAGCAGATGTCGTACCTCCGAGCCTAGTTCTCAGTGTGCAAGCAGGCGATACGATCGCTTATTTGCGAGGTTTTTGGGAAGTGCACGGACATGCAATGGGGGGATCTTATATTAGCTACTCACATTTGAATAAGCGAGGTGATTCGTTGATTACCACTGAGGGTTATATCTATGCACCACGTTTTGCAAAACGCGATTATATGCGAGCTCTGGATGCGATCTTGTTGACGCAGTTTCGCAAAGAGAGGTAAGAGAGCTGGCAATACAAATTTGACGCGTTTTTTGCTGCGTCTTTTTTTCTTGTATTAGAAGAGCAAAAATGGCAGAACAAGTAGTTAGTTATACAGAGGATACTATTCAAACCCTTGAATGGAACGAGCATATCCGTCATCGTCCCGGTATGTATATAGGGAAGCTCGGTGATGGAACACAGCCAGATGATGGGATCTATGTACTCCTGAAAGAGGTATTTGATAACTCTCTTGATGAGCATATGATGGGTTTTGGCTCTCGTATTGATGTACAAATAGACGTTGCAATGGGGGAGGTTTCTGTACGTGATTTTGGGCGCGGTATTCCCCTAGGGAGTTTGGTAGACGTAGCTTCTAAAATGAATACGGGCGCTAAGTACGAGGCGGGTGTATTTACCAAATCGCTCGGTCTCAATGGCGTAGGGATTAAGGCGGTCAATGCGCTATCATCTAGCTATGTAATCACGAGTTTTCGCGAACAACGTGGAGCTCGTGCTACATTCTCTTGTGGTAAGTTATTAAACTTTGAGGAATTTGATGCTCCAGAAGAAAAATCGGGAACCTATACCATATTCCATCCCGATGCAACATTGTTTGTGAACTATAAGTACGATCTCGCCATCGTACAAACCATGCTTCGTAACTATACGTACTTGAATACGGGATTAACGATCTCGCTCAATGGCGAAGAGTATCGTTCGCGTGGGGGACTTCTTGATTTGCTTGCAGAGAATATGGTTCGTGATCCTCTTTACGAACCCATACATCTGTTAGGTAAGGATATCGAGATAGCCTTTACACATCGTGATGCGTATGGCGAAGATTATTACACTTTTGTGAATGGACAGCATACCTCGCAAGGTGGTACCCACCTCTCGGCTTTTCGCGAGGCACTGGTTCGTACTATAAAAGATTTTTACCACAAAGATTTTGAGGCAGAGGATATCCGCATGTCTGTTGTGGGAGCCTTAAGTATACGCGTTCAAGATCCTGTGTTTGAGTCGCAAACAAAGACCAAACTCGGGAGTAAGGATATGAGTGCTGGGGGATCTACGATTCGTCAATATATAGGAGACTTTGTAAAGGAACACTTAGATAACTATTTGCATAAAAATCCGCTTGTGGCGGAGAGTTTGTTGCACAAGATACAGGAGAGCGAGCGTGATAGGAAGTCAATGGCAGGAATTCGCAAATTGGCTAAAGAACGAGCTAAAAAATCAGGACTCAATAATCCGAAATTGCGCGACTGTAGAGTACATTACAATTCGAACCATGCACAGGCTGGCGAGACGATGATTTTTATCACAGAGGGCGACTCGGCGAGTGGATCGATCACCAAATCGCGCGATCCCAATCTACAAGCGGTTTTCTCCTTACGTGGTAAGCCCAAAAACACATTTGGCTTGGACAAGAAGATCGTATATCAGAACGAGGAATTCAATTTATTGCAAGCCGCTTTGGATATAGAGGACGGGATGGATAATCTCCGCTACAAGAAGGTGATTATAGCAACCGATGCCGATGATGATGGGATGCATATCCGCTTACTGCTCGTTACATTCTTTTTACAATTTTTCCCAGATCTCATTCGTCAAGGGCATCTTTACATATTTCAAACGCCCTTATTTCGGGTGCGTAATAAAAAAGTGACACACTATTGTTATAGTATTGCGGAACGTGATGCTGCAGTAAAGAAATTGGGCGATAAGCCAGAGATTACACGCTTTAAAGGTCTTGGTGAGATCTCGCCCGATGAATTTAAAAGTTTCCTCGGTGAGGATATCCGTCTGGATCAAGTACGACTCTCGCGCGAAGACTCAATTAACGAATTATTGAGTTTTTTTATGGGGAATAATACACCTTTTCGGCAGGATTTTATTATTAACAACCTGCGTGTAGAGGAGACGGATATCTAGCGAGGGATAGTATGCAAACCGAGGAGATCACGATACAAACGACTGCAGATGGTTCTCCAACCCTGTATTCTTTTCGCTTCAATGAAACGTATCACTCGGTTCGAGGGGCTTTAGCCGAGTCGCGCTATCTTTTTGTAGAGAATGGCCTTGCACAACTCTCCCCCTCTTCTTCTATTCGAATTCTTGAGATTGGCTTTGGGCTAGGAGTAAATTTCCTAGTTACAGCAGAGTGGTTGCAAGAGCACAAAGATGTATTCTTGGATTACTCGACCTTGGAACTATATCCCGTCTCCGAGTCGATATATACTCAGACCACGTTTGGAGTAAGTGATATTGCGTATCAGCTATGGTTGGCAGCGCACAGAGCAGAGTGGAATCGTCTGTGCAAACTCTCGGAGCATCTTACGATACACAAACGGCGTGAGGATTTTTTACGGTCTACCTTGCCACAAGATGAATTTCATCTAGTATATTTCGATGCCTTTAGCCCTGCTCGCGTTCCAGAGCAATGGGAGAGCGCTTTTTTTAAGCGTATTTACGATGCGATGGTTAATGGAGGACTCTTGGTGACTTATAGTGCACAAGGCAAAGTAAAACAAGCGTTGCGTTCGGTAGGTTTTCTGGTATCGAGGCGTAAAGGAGCGCTGGGTAAGCACCACATGCTTCTGGCTACGAAACCCTAAAGTGCAACTTTCGATAGGCTCTACCGTTCTCTAATACATAGGCAGTTGCGTAGTATAATAAAAATCTACAGCATTCCAAAAATGCCTACCTTTGTTAATAATATTCTACAGTATTGGTAAAGAGAGTCTTACATGGATTTGTCGTTAATAGAAGAACTAGTACGTCGATATGGTCGTCTGATTTTACCTGAGTTGGGTGCTTTTTTAGTGGATAACTTTGAATCTGGGTACGCCTTGGAGCGAGTAACGTTTAGTCCTTTTCTTCGCTACAACGACGGGAAATTTGAACAATACCTTGAGATCGATTATGGTTTTTCGCGTCAGCGCGCCATAGAAGAAGTACGACATTGTGTGGAATATATTCGTTCAGTACTAGAAGCGCAAGGGAAGTGTGAGTTACCCAAACTTGGAGCATTAGTACAATCTAGTATCGGACAAATTTCGTTTTTTACTGCTTTGCATAAGCAAGATACTAATACGGTAGAGGGAAGCGAGATATTAACTACATCGGAGCATCCATCGGTGTCTTTTGATATCCCACTCATCAGTGAGATAGAAAAACCTACGACAGCCACGGTTGGGGGATGTACTACTATATCGGATGGAAGTCTCAGTACGATTACAACGCCGCCTATTATAGAGGAAAGGTGTGCTGCCATAGAGTCGGAGAATGTGGAATCAGCAGCAGAGACAGCATTTTCGTTGGACGAGATGCTTTTAGGTGTGAAAACGACGGAATATGCCACTCCTGCTGTAATTGAGGGCACATCGAGTACAGCAAACGAGAATTTTCTTGATACGATGTTAGCCTCTCCTGTTGAAGCGAAGTCTAAGGGAGGTTTTGATATCGATACATGTGTGGAAGCATTGGAATCGTTGGAAAAGGCTTCAGGACGTAATGAGGAGACTGGAGTTGAACAAGCCCCTCCGTCGCAAGATCTTGACGTGAATTGTACAACAGATACTACTGAGCAGACAATATCGCAAGAGAGGTTTGCAACTTATACGGCGCAAGAGAACTTTCAAAACAAAGAATCAGGTAGCGGAATCCACGTTTCCGAAACAGAAACTACGGGGGTGGAGTCCTCTGCCTTGAACACCCCTTGGGTGGCAACGAGCGTCACAAGACCACCGCATAAAAAGCATTTAGGTTTTTGGATATCACTCGTCCTACTCGTTGTTGTAGGGGGTATCGTTAGCGATTTCTTTTGGTTCAAAGAGTTTACTCCTTATCTTCTCGCCACGCTAGAAGAGCATGGTATCGTACTGCAAGAGCCGCCTTCTGTAATGCTGAACCCCGTAGCTACTAATACCGTGACGGAAACACAGAGTGCAACGCCAGAGGTTGTTGCTTCAACTTCTACACAGTTTGAAAAGGAGTTTCAAGAACGAGTGGCAGAACAAGAGAAAAGTACTCTTAATAATAAAGAGCAACTTCCGCAACACCCTAATACACTACAGGAATCATCTAAAGACAAGTTAAGAACTCTCCCAGTATCACCGCGAGGACATTTTTATTTAGTATTTGGATGTTTTCGTAGTTCGCTAAATGCTGATAATTACCTTGATGAGACTAAGCGAGCTGGATTCCAGACTCAAATAATAAAGCAAGAGTCGGGGATGCATGCGGTTGTTATGGGGGCCTATACTACGCGCATCGAGGCAGCAAGTGTATTGACCACCGTGCGCGATCAATATCCTAATGTATGGATCTTGAAATTATGAGATTTCATTTTGTATACGAAAACGATTTGCCGCCCTTAGGACATGTAGAATTGAAATGGCATGCCTCCGCTTCTACACGGAAATTGATGTTGAAACGTTTGCGTGTGCAGCCAGCATTGTTGACATACCCTAGCAATTTATCGACCGAAAGAATTCTCAAACTCCTTCCCGAGATTCCACTCTACCTCTACCTAAAGGGTTTGCAAGAATCGCCAGTTCGTAACCCGATACTTGATGGATATCGGACGCGTAAACATGTAATACATATCGAACAGCGTAAATCGATAAAAACGATAACCTCTCAGTTTACTTCAGATCATGGTATTTGCCTATTCGTTCCAGAAAACCAAGCGATAGATAGCTACCGAGTACAACGAATAGCCTACGAATATCTATTTCAATTTTTGCAAGAAGAAGCTTATTCCTTGCTTCGTCCGTATGTGGCGAAGTGTGCACAGACCCTTGGTCTTTCGTATTCGAAGATTAAGATCGGGATGCCAGCATTGAAGTGGGGGAGTTGCTCTTCGGCAGGTTCGCTAAATTTCTCAGCTTTTGCGATGCTCTTGCCTGATGAGTATTTGCAATATTTGGTCTTGCACGAACTGACCCACCTCACCCATTTAAATCATAGTACAGCTTTTTGGACTCTCCTTAGCGAATATCTCGATCGCGATGCACGAGTGGTAGAAGAGGCTTTTAATCAGTATAGTTCGCACTCTCTCCCTATCCCCGAATTGTTTTAGAGTTATGCAGCTAGGTGCTATAGATTTAGGAGCACATCCGTTGCTACTTGCTCCAATGGAGGACGTTACAGATCAGTCGTTTCGTCTCCTTTGCAAGCGTTTTGGCGCCGACCTCGTTTATACAGAATTCGTAAATTCTGATGGCTTGATTCGAGGAGCTGCCAGTAGTCTAGCTAAGCTAGAGCTTGTGGACGAGGAGCGTCCTATTGCAATTCAGCTCTATGGTCAGCATCTCGGGGCGATGGTAGAAGCTGCTCGTATGGCTTGCGAAGCTTCTCCGGATATCTTGGATCTCAATTTTGGTTGTCCAGTGAAAAAGATAGCAGGTCGAGGTGCAGGTGCAGGAATGTTACGAGATATTCCACTCCTACTGCAGATGGTACGCGAGGTGGTACGAGTGGCGAATTGCCCAGTAACAGTAAAAACGCGTTTGGGGTGGGATCAAGATTCTATTTGTATTGATACGCTTGCAGAGCAACTGCAAGATGAAGGTATTGCAGCACTAACCATTCATGGTCGTACGCGTGCACAGATGTTCACTGGAGTGGCCGATTGGGATACTATAGCACGAGTGAAAGCGAATCCGCGTATACAGATCCCCATTATTGGAAATGGTGATATAACTACGGTCGAGGCTGCTTCTAAAGCTTTTGAGCAGTATGGTGTTGATGGCGTGATGATTGGTCGTGCGACCTACGGACGACCATGGATTTTTCGCGATATTAAATATTATCTGCGAACAGGAGAGCGTCTCCCTAACCCTACATTGGAAGAGAGGGTCGCTATAGCGCAGGAGCATTTACGCCTCTCGTTGAAAGTAAAAGGGGAGGTTCGCGGTGTCTTCGAATTGCGTAGACATCTAGGTTGCTATTTCAAAGGTCTTCCCGATTTCAAACCACTGCGCCTTGCACTGCTTACAGAGTGTAATCCTGATAGGATTGCGATACTCTTGGATGAAATAAAAAAACGCTATGCTGGTTGGCAAGCACAAGAACAGGAGGAAATGAATGCTCCTTGGGAGTAAATATTCTTGTTTTTTTGTAACCTCGTGGAGAATAATATAAGAATGAATAGACAAGCCACGCGGCAAAACTATTTATATCTTGGAGCAGCGTTGCTAGCTTGTATTCTTTGGTCGCTGGCGTTTGTCTTTATTAAAATAGGATTGGAATATATGCCTCCGTTGCAATTTGCTGGCATACGTTTTCTATTATCGGGGTTAATTTTATCACCATTAGCTTATCATCAGTCACGTAAGGAGAACTATACACCTTACGCACTCGTACGTTCCCTACCTCGTCATTTTACGCTTGGAGTCTTGCAAATTGGTTTGAAATACGGATGTTTTTATATCGGAGTCGCTTTGTTACCTGCGGCGTTGAGTGCTTTGATATCAGGAACGAACCCGCTTGTTGTAGCGCTTTTAGCGCATTGGGTTACTAGAGACGATAAGCTTACACCTCGTAAGTTATTTGCACTTCTTTTGGGAGTCGTGGGGGTACTCGTGCTTACGTTCACGCGCAGAGAGATGGGAGCAATAGGAGAGTGGGCTCTATTGGGGATATTCTTATTACTTCTGACAAATATCCTCTCTGGAATGGGTGATTTATGGGTACGTCGTGAGAGCCAACATACTCCGAGTGCATTGATAGCCTCTTTGTCTTTGTTATTTGGTGGTTTGTTCTTACTCCTAGTTGGGTGGAGTTACGAGGGTATTGCACATATCCCCACCTCGTTCGTTTTCTATGGAGCATTGTTACTTCTTTGTATTATTTCTTCAGGTGCTTTTGCACTTTGGTTTTGGATACTCCAGAGGTCGGGAGTAAAAGTGTCTAATCTCAATATGTGGAAATTCTTAATCCCACTACTTGGGGCACTATCTGCTTGGTTTATATTGCCTAATGAGCATGCATCTTTGGGGGCTCTATTGGGTATGAGCTTTATTGTAAGTTCGTTAGTAGTATTGTTTTGGAAGCGGAATGTAAAGAAGGAAAGAATTCGTTAAAGAGAGTGTTCTCTTGGAAAGAAAAACGCTCCAGAGCATCGTGTTAGGAAGACTCCAGAGCGCAGGTTGTAAATAAATAATAGACTTATTTAAGCGTCATTCTTTTCTACACGTTTTATAGCCCAGCGTATGATGAGGTAGCTCCCCAGAATAAGGATGGGCCACATGAGAAATTCCAATACCAATAATACCATGATTTTGACTCCTTCTTGCTAGTATGCTTCTTGTTCTTCTTTCCCTTCGTGTAAAGCAAATTCCTCGGCTGTCATCTTCTTCTTGTCCATCTGATGCCATGCGTACCAGATATAAGCTAGTACAAATGGGATGAGAAGCGAGACAATGCTCATTGCCTTTAGAGTGAATTCGCTTGAAGAGCTATTGTAGATGGTAAGGGAGCTTTGTAGGTCGGCAGTAGAGGGATAGAAAGCCGTATTGTTATAACCAACAGAGAGGAGTAGCATAAGAACGGTAACAATAGTTCCGATCCCTGTAAACCAGATTCCCTTACGTGTGCGATGTAGCAAAGTTGTAATGATACCGAACAAGACCGAGAGTACACCCAAGAGGAAGAATACTAGGAGTATCGGCATCTCTATAAAATTGATAAAATATTTATAGGGTTGTAAGTATACATGCGCTTGTTGGCGAGTGTAATCTACCGCAAAACCGTCGCTAAGGAAAATGGAGACAACGAAGCCAACGAAAAAGACAACAAAGGGTAGAGCGTTGTATAATAGAAGCTTGTGTGCACGTTTTTGTATAGTCTCATCGTCAATGAGATTGATGTAATAGAGCAATCCGAGTACACGCGCTAAGAAGCAAATCGCAAAGCCTAGCATTAAGTTGCGAGCATCGAGTACGGCTTCGAGACCGTGCCAAGGGTTGTTCCAGTAGGAAATAATGGGTTGAGAAAAATCGGTAAGAGAGGAGAGGCGCGCTATGAAATCGGAACCTGTGAAAAAAGTACCCACTGCCGTACCGAGCAAAATTGTACCTAAAATACCATTGAGGAAGAGGAAGACTTCAAAGGAGCGTTTACCGAGTATATTTTTAGGTTTTGTACGAAATTCGTAGGCAACAGCTTGAAGCACAAAAAGGAGTAGAATCGCGATCCATACCCAGTAGGCTCCACCAAAACTCGTAGAGTAGAAGAGTGGGAAAGATGCAAAAAATGCACCTCCGAAGGTCACAAGAGTGGTAAATGTGAATTCCCACTTGCGCCCCATGGCATTAACGAGCATGAGGCGCTCGCGTTCGTTGCGAGCGAGGTTGAAAAGAAAGCTCTGTCCCCCTTGTACAAAGAGTAAGAATACTAGCAGGGCTCCTAAGAGTGAGACTAGAAACCACCAATAGTGTTGTAAAAAATCGTACGACATTTTTGTAATCTCTCCGCTAGGTTTATTGTTCTTTTGGTCCGAGTTTGATCTGCTTGATCATAATACTCAACTCAGCAATGAGCAACACAGTAAAGAGTACAGCAAAGATCGCGAAAGTGATCTGTACCGCACTCGCATCGATACGTGATACGGCAGAGACGGTAGGCATTACGTCCTGTATTACCCAAGGTTGGCGTCCGACCTCTGCAACAATCCAACCCGCTTGACTACAGATATAGACGAGCGGGATCATCACAATAGAGGTGATCAGTAACCACCGAGCTTTAAATTTCCGTTTCCATGAGTAATAAATAACAAAGAGGAAAAACAGGAGAAAGAGTCCCCCTAACATTACCATAATGTGGAATGAATAGAAGGTTAGTGGGATGTTGGGGATGAGGCTATTCGTGTCGTTAAGATACCCGTAGCCGAAATATCTAAAATTTGTTTCGAGATCGGTGCGAGCTAGATCCATACCCTCAGTATCGCCCGAAGCTTTACATTCGGTATATCGTCGTAGTGCATTGATAGCCATACGCCCCATTTCAATTTTTTGCTGAGCAGAGGGTTCTTCTATGCGTTCGCCTTGAGTATTAGTATACGCATAGTTTCCATCGATGATATCTTCTACACCCGGGACGAAGGCGTTGAAATCGTGGTAGCCTAACCAAGAAAGCATGTGCGGGATCTCTATTTTGAAGAGATAAGGATCTTGCTCGTCGCCGACTTTTTTAGAAGGATTCAGTAGACCAATTCCCACGAGAGCTGCACCTTCTTTGCCACGATAGAGTCCTTCCATAGCCGCAAGTTTCATAGGTTGTTTTTGTGCGACTTGGTATGCGGAGCCATCCCCCGTTACGATTACGGCAATGAGAGAGATAAAACCAAAAATGCCTGCTATGAGGATGCTGCGTTGTGCAAGGCGCTCGTGTCTCTTTTTGAGTAGAAACCAAGCACTTATTCCGATAACAAAGATCGCAGCTAGGACGTACCCTGAGGTTATAGTATGTAGAAATTTGTTGATTGCGACAGGCGAGAATAAGACATCGAGGAAGCTTATCATCTCGTTGCGAGCGGTATCGGGGTTGAAGCGCATTCCTGCTGGGTATTGCATCCAGCCGTTTGCTACAAGAATCCAGAGTGCAGAAAGGTTCGAACCGATGGCAGTGAGCCAAGTAGAAACTAAGTGGAAACGTTTGCTTACCTTATTCCAACCAAAGAACATTATGGCGATAAAGGTCGATTCCATGAAAAAGGCCATAATCCCTTCGATTGCGAGTGGAGCACCGAATATATCACCGACAAACCATGAGTAGTTGCTCCAGTTGGTACCGAACTCGAATTCGAGGATTAGCCCTGTCGCTACTCCAATGGCGAAATTGACACCGAAGAGGCGCATCCAGAACTTCGTGGTTTGTTTCCAATGTTCGTCTCCAGTGCGTACGTAGAGTGTCTCCATGAACGCAATGATAAAGGTCAAGCCTAAAGTGAGTGGGACGAACAACCAGTGATACATAGCCGTGAGTGCAAATTGCGCACGAGACCAGTCCACCAACGACATATCTACTCCTTCTAACATCCTATTTATTTTGTCGAGTTAATTCCTGCAGGACATACTCACTCTTCGCCTCGTCTGTCGAGAAGTGAGTGCTTAAGAAATTGGGGAAAAAGAAAATCCGTAAGATGACGAACATAATAATGAGCTTGATAATAATCAAAAGCCATAAGGTTCGTCCTACTGTCATACTGCGAAAACCATCGTAATAGAAACGGAAAATCCGCATTAGAAGAGAGCTCATCGTGTACGAAAATTTATTACCGACTTCCTCTTAATCTGTTACACAAAAATACATTTTTACGCAATATTTCCATTAGAAAGAGAGACGCGAATCGTTCTTTCTAAGAAATCTTAGCGTTCTTTTGAAAAGAGTGCCGCCAGTAGTTTTGTTACTGAACTGTCTTTTCTAACAGTGTAGAGCGGATTATGTTCAGTTATACCATTTTGGTATGTGGATGATGGGTCTTATGCTGACTTTTAGTCGTTAATTGTTTAGCTATTTTAGCTGTATAGGAATTCTCACGGGTGGAAGAAATAAGTAGTTGCTGCTGCTCAACTTGCATCGCGATTGCATAAAAATCAAAAAAAGCTGGAGTAGTTTATTATAGAGTGCATTTTATTTTATCTATTATTTCGAAACCTAGCACACTGCATCCCGTTATTAATTTCATTAATAGCGCCGTAATTTCATAGAGTATCGTAAGAGCTGATATTTCAACTCTGCATCTGCGTGTTTACTCTCCATTTTCCTTGTACCTCACTTGCTCAGAGTAAGTGAGGTTTTCCTAGTTAAGCGATTGTTGTGCTTGGTGTACGGTGGTCGTTATAGCAGAGGGAGGAAGATCTATGATAGGATTAGCGTTTTTTTCTATTAGAATTAGATATTCAATATTTTTTTGTTTTCCATTTCCGAGCGGACTGAAGGTAAGACCTCGTGTTGAGAATCCAGCCTGTGTGGTTGCTAGAAGAGTCTGTTGTAAGATTTCGGGGTGTAAAGAACTATGTACCACACCGTGTTTGTTCGAAAAGCGTGCGCCAGTCTCAAATTGCGGTTTTACGAGACAAATTGCCCATCCCATCTGTGGCAAACAAAGTGCGAGCGCAGGCAAAATTGCTTGTATCGAGATAAAAGAGACATCGCAGACGGCTGCGTCGATCCCTTGCGAGGGCTCAAAAAGTTCGGGTGTTACATCCTTAGCATTGAGTCCTTCGATGGCTTTTATACGAGGATGTGTTTGTAGTGAGGGGTGTAGTTGGTTGTGCCCCACATCGGTGGCGTAGACAATCGAAGCGCCATATTCGAGAACGCATTGCGTAAAGCCTCCCGTTGATGCCCCTATATCCCATACGCGCAGATTGCGAAAAGAGCATCCGAAAACATTTATTGCTTTTACCAATTTGAGAGCTCCTTGTGAAACGAAATGGAGAAGGGGGATGGGCTCAATGGTGATATCATCGTTTGGTGTAACAAGTTTTGCAACATCGTAAACCACCGTAGCATTGATACGTACAGCCCCTAGGCGAATAACCTTCTGTGCAAGCGTACGAGAGGAGACTCGTTGTTTTTCTACTAAGAAACGATCTAAACGAATTGTTGACATTGCGTAATCTTAGTGCAAATTTCTAGAAAATAGGCGAATTTGCTAACTTTGCGAAAGGCATGAGAGTATACCTTCTTCTTACGTTTGCTTTTTTGCTTCTCGTATTCGGAAGTGAGCCGTTGTCTGCGCAGCTATCGCATACTTTCTTTGTGGTAAACGGGCAAAACTGTGCAGAGGGAAGCTGTTCTTTAAATATGCTTAATCAGGAAGTAGGACGCCCGCTCCCTATCAGACTCTCTGGAGAAATGCCTAGTGGGGGGCTCGATCTCTTTCTTTCGACAGCGGGGAGAGAAAAACAACTTAAAGGCATTTCTATAGAATTTCGTGGATATAGCATTGGCGTGGGAGCAGAGCAATTGCATATTCCTGCCTCGCAAGTCTCAGATTTGTTTGGTACGCTGCACCCCTTGCGTCTTTACTTAGGTGGAGTGAATGCCTCGAATAGTGGGAGTGTGACTTTGCATATGCGACGTAGTGGTCAAACTAGCGATTGGATCTCGCTCACTATACATTTTGAGGGATTGAGAATTCCGGGGACAGAACAACCGTGGACAAATAATTTTTTACGAAGTGGGACTCCTGTATTAGTGCCGATCTATCCAAATCCTGTACGACAGGGGCCTATTTTTGTGGATTTACAGACTTTTCCTGGCGCGAGTCAGGGATATGTTACGGTTATGGATCTTTTGGGAACCGAGCTATATCGTGCTGCAGTTAGTGGTGCTAGTGTGCATCAGTTCTCCTCGGTACAATTCCCTAAAGGGATCTATTTTGTACGCGTGGAAATGGACGGGCTTGTGCAGTATACGGCTCGGTTAGTTATCGAGCGTTGAATTGAGGGGACGTCTGAAAAAAAAACTTAGCGCTACGAACTTTTTTTAGTTAGAATTGTTTCAAAGATATAGTTGGATAAAGAAATAAAGAACAAAATGAGTGTATTAGTTGGAAAACCAGCGTATAAGTTTACTGCAGGTGCTGTAGTAAATGGTGGTGAGGTAGTAGAGAATTTCTCCTTGGAGCAGTATGTCGGTAAGAAGTATGTATTGTTTTTCTTCTACCCAGCCGATTTTACATTTGTATGCCCAACGGAGCTGCATGCTTTCCAAGAAGCTCTGCCTGAGTTTGAGAAACGCAATGTACAGGTGGTTGCTTGCTCTGTAGATTCGGTCTTCTCGCACTGGAAATGGTTGCAGACACCTGCAAATGAAGGTGGGATAAAAGGTGTTACTTATCCGTTGGTTGCAGACCAGACACATTTGATATCGGAAAACTTCGATGTACTAGCTGGTGAGCTCGCATACAACGAAGAGGGGGATGTCAGCTTTGCGGGAGTTCCACAATCCTACCGAGGTTTGTTTTTGATAGACAAACAGGGGATTGTGCGCCACGAAGTGGTGAACGATATGCCTCTTGGACGTAGTGTTGAGGAAGCTATACGTGTAGTAGATGCTCTTCAATTTTTTGAAGAAAATGGCGAGGTATGCCCTGCTAATTGGCATAAAGGTGAAAAGGGGTTGAAACCTACACAGGAAGGTATCGCAAATTTCTTGGCAAACAAGAAGAAATAAAAGAATATACACAAATATTCATGAGAAGCAGGGGGCGACTCCTGCTTCTTTTATTTATTGCAAACGGGAGTTTACTATTATCTGTCATATATACTATAGATTCATTTTCTCAACTAGGTACTTACTGGCTTCTTGTACTGCAATTTTTTTATTCCTCCCTGTTGCATAGGCTAGTTCCTGTGTATCTATGAGTATTTTGCATAGAAAAAGCGATGGACTGTGGCTTAACTCTTCAAATAAAAAATTAATGTCCTTATGTTCTCGTTGCGACCAATGGAGTACTATTGTGCGATAGTCGTAAAGGTCGCCTTGGAGAGTTTTCCAATCAATGTGCCCATTTTCAAGAAGATATTGCGTGACAATTTGTTGCGTTGCTTCGAACCCCTGATCTAGATATATAGCTCCGATGAGAGCTTCGTATGTATTTCCGAGAGTATCTATGCTGAGCTGCTCGAGCGGTATTTTGGTTCGGATGTACTTTTCTAGTGCGATGTGCTGTGCTATACGGTTAAGATTTTTTCGGCACACGATCATCGAACGCATCCGCGTGAGTTTACCTTCAGCCATTTCTTGGAAATGGCTGTAGAGGTATGTGGAGACCATGAGTTCAAGTACGGAATCGCCCAAAAATTCGAGACGTTCATAAAATAATGCCTCCTGCGAAGGTGTGGTAGATTGCTCTGCATAAAAAGATCTGTGTGTGAGGGCTGTTTGATAGAGAGTAGAGGAATGAATATGAGAGAGACCAAAATGTTCGTGTAATAGAGGCATAAAAAAAGCCTGCTTACACCCTCGTGAGAAGAAGTGTAAACAGACTGTACGAACTTTCTGCGCAAGTATGCGAGAAAGAAACTTATTCCTACGCGTTTTTCTTGAAAATTAGAGATGAGTTATGACCTCCGAACCCAAAGGTATTGGAGAGAGCATAACGAATCTCGCGCGCTACGGGTTTGTTCGGCGTCAGTTGCAAGCTTGGGTCTATTGCAGGATCTACCTCGTGAAGGTTGATAGTAGGAGGCACGAGTGAGTGCTGCATAGCCATAATACAAGCTACGGATTCGATCGCACCAGCAGCTCCTAAAAGATGTCCAGTCATAGACTTAGTAGAACTAATATTGAGCTTCTTTGCATCTTCGCCAAAGACCTTTAGTACGGCTTTCAATTCGGGGAGATCGCCAGCTGGAGTAGAAGTACCATGTACATTGATATAATCTACATCGCAAGGTTTTATCCCAGCCTCCTCTATCGCTAACTGCATTACGGTAGCAGCGCCCAGACCTTCTGGATGTGGTGCAGTAAGATGATAAGCATCTGCAGTCATGGCCGTTCCGACCACCTCGGCATATATCTTAGCACCACGTGCTTTTGCGTGCTCATACTCTTCCAAGATAAGAGCACCAGCTCCTTCGCCTAACACAAAGCCATCGCGATCTTTATCAAAAGGTCGTGAAGCGGAGGTCGGATCGTCATTGCGTGTAGATAGTGCTTGCATCGAACTAAAGCCACCCAAACCAGCGGGGTTGATTGCTGCCTCAGAACCTCCCGAGATAAATAAATCTGCCTTTCCCAAACGGATAAGATTAGTGGCATCCACCAGAGCGTGCGTAGAAGAGGCACAAGCCGATACTGTTGTGTAGTTTGGCCCTCTGTAGCCGTATTTCATCGCAATAAGTCCTGCTGCGATATCTGAGATCATCTTTGGGATGAAAAACGGATTGAAACGCGGTGTACCATCGCCTTTAAAGAATTCTACAGCCTCGTTCCAAAAAGTATGAATCCCGCCGATCCCCGATCCCCAGACAACCCCAGCTCTCTCAGGGGCAACTACGCCGCTCTCCGTAAGCCCAGCATCCTGCACTGCTTGCTCTGCAGCAATTAGTGCATACTGAGAATAGAGATCCAGTTTACGAACTTCCTTGCGATCGAAATGTGACAGACTATCGTAGTTCTTCAATTCGCATGCAAAAGTCGTCTTAAACTTGCTCGCATCAAAACCATGTATAGGGGCTGCTCCACTGCGACCGTTCTTCAACGAATCCCAGAACTCCGCCAGATTATTTCCGATCGGGGTTAATGCGCCTAGCCCCGTGACAACGACTCGCTTAAGCTCCATCCTCTGTCTCTGATTTAATGTTCCTGTTTACCGTCCTTTCGCAGCTCATTCTGTTTGCTACGAATTTAAGCAACGTGCGAATCTACGTATTTAATCGCGTCGCCTACCGTCTTGATGGTCTCAGCGTCTTCATCTGGAATGGTGATGCCAAAAGCCTTTTCCAATTCCATAATCAGCTCTACTGTATCCAACGAATCTGCGCCCAAATCATTTGTAAAGCTTGCGGTTTCAACTACTGCGCTTGCTTCTACACCCAACTTCTCAACAATTATGTCCTTTACTCTTTCTGCTGAACTCATGATTTTCAAATTTTATTATGGTTTACTCTCTAGAGAACGATTTTGTTACTTAACAACAAAAAATATCTCTCAGCAATGCAAAGGTAGAGTAATTTTTTCTAATTTAGTGTTGTTATGCATAGTAGAGAATTACCTATGATTCGTGTTGCTATTTTTGCTTCTGGCAATGGTACTAATGCGCAGGCTCTAATAGACTATTTTAAGGCTTCTAATTCGGTGTGTATAGCGCTCCTTCTATCAAACCGACGCGATGCCTTTGCACTCGAGCGTGCAGCAAAAGAAAAGATTCCAGCAGTCCTTCTTACAAAAGACTCATCTCCTGAGGAGCAGCTGGCATATTTGCGTGAGTATCATATCGATTTTGTTGTGCTTGCTGGTTATCTAGCCCTTGTCCCCCAAGCGCTTATTAGTGCTTATCCTCGACGGATAGTAAACCTCCACCCAGCTCTTTTGCCTAAGTATGGTGGTCGAGGAATGTACGGTGAGCATGTGCATCGTGCTGTTTTGCAAGCTCAAGAATTATTTTCAGGCATTACCGTACATTATGTCGATGAACATTATGATACAGGGGCTATGATTTTACAAGCAACTTGCGCGGTGTTCTCTAACGATACTCCAGCAAGTCTGGCAACCCGCATTCATGCCCTTGAACACTATTATTTACCACGAGTTGTAGATTTACTATGTGCTGCAATCTAAGCAGACATTGCATACTCGCTCCCACGAAGCATTGTTATTTATCATCAAATTTCGTATGATCGCACCTCAGTGGGGTGTATATTCTAACCTACCGTTAAGTAATCTCTAAATGTGTTGTATCAAGTTGCACCCCAATGTATAAAAAGAGACGCAATAGGAAGAATATCCTGTCGCGTCTCGAAAATATATTCTTGAAAAATAAGACTTTAGCCCAAATAGGCTTTTAGGTTTTTCGAACGACTTGAGTGACGGAGACGACGTATAGCTTTCTCTTTGATCTGACGTACACGCTCGCGCGTGAGTTTAAATTCTTCAGAGATCTCCTCTAAGGTCTTTTCTTGGCATTCGCCCAGACCGAAGAATGATTTGATAATATCCCTCTCTCGTTCGTTCAATGTAGCAAGCGCGCGTTCAATCTCGCGTTTTAAACTCTCTTCCATAAGTCCATTGTCAGCTCTAGGCGAATCTGGGTTTGTAAGGACATCGAGCAAGCTATTATCTTCGCCTTCGACAAAAGGGGCATCTATCGAGACGTGACGTCCAGAGACTCGCAGACTGTCTGCTATTTTTTCTTTGGGCATATTGGTCTCGTTTGCTAACTCTTCTACCGAGGGTGTTCGCTCGTTCTCTTGTTCGAACTTTGCCATCGCCTTGTTGATCTTATTGAGCGCTCCTACCTGATTTAGTGGGAGGCGAACGATACGCGACTGTTCGGCTAGAGCCTGTAAGATAGACTGCCGTATCCACCATACGGCATACGAAATAAACTTGAAGCCGCGCGTTTCGTCAAACTTCTCGGCAGCTCGGATCAATCCTAGATTTCCTTCATTGATTAGGTCGGGGAGACTCAGCCCCTGATTTTGATATTGTTTGGCAACGGATACGACAAAACGTAAATTAGCTCGCGTAAGCTTCTCGAGCGACTCGTGATCGCCCTTACGAATTTTTTGCGCTAATTCCACTTCCTCGTCTGCAGAGATCAAATCCTCCTTACCAATCTCTTGGAGGTATTTGTCTAGCGACGCGCTTTCACGATTTGTGATAGACTTTGAGATTTTGAGTTGCCTCATGCTGTACAAATTTTAAGTGAGACTTTTTGCTTTATACGTTATACACCGTTTGTTGTAAATTACAGAATTCTGAATCTTGTCAAGGTTTTCTTTATAGAAAAGAAACGGAGATTAAAAAAAAATGTTGCGAAAAATTCTAGAAATATTCAAGTTTTCTACAATACTTTTTGTGTGAATTTTAGGAAATTCTTGGTTTAGTTGAGATAATTGATGATAGATCGACTACTCGCTGCAGTTCATATATCCAGTAAAAAAGCTGTTTTTGCGCCAAAACCCAAGTTTGAATATATCGCCTTTCCGTAGTGGTTTGAGTTGGAGGTTTAGTTCATGGCGGGAGGTTATAGGGTTGTCATCAATGGTTTGTAATAAATCGCCTGCATGAAGTATGCACTCACCTCTTTTTGGAACGAGTGATAGTAATACTGGTATTCCGCCACATCGATTCGCCTCATCTACATGATAATGTTCGCCTATGTACAGGTTTGGTATTCTTTCTACGCGATATTGTTCAACTATTTGAGTACAGATTGCTTCCCTAATGTCGTGCTCTAGGGTGGTGTAGAAGCGAGCGGCCGTAGGCTTATCTTTTACTCTGGTGAGTGTATTGAGTAGTCCTAAATTACCAGCCATAATTCTAGCAGTTATCACTACGCCTCTGTCGTCATACTCTTTTGCGATACGAAAAACCAGCGGTAAGTAGGTTGTCAAATAGCTGTTTAGGGCGATTAGACTCCCGTTTTCTATTCGTTCCCGTATTTGCAACAGTTCGGATACGGTATAGCCGAAATATTCCTTTTTCGTGAGGTATGCTGATTTGGTGCGATTAGAGCTCGTTGCTACTTTGCAAGACGACCTCAACGGTGTACAATTCTCTGTTGCGCATATAGGTTACGCGAACTCTCGTGCTGGGTCGTTTACTCCCGATGAGCTTGTTTACTTGTGCGATGCTGCGAATAGCTTTCCCATCGATAGCTGTAATTACGTCGCCTTGTTTTAGTCCCGCTTTGGCTGCAGCACTATTTTGTTTTATTTGAGCAACAACTACCCCTTCTTGTTTACCTCCCGTGAGAATTTTCGCTAGGTGGGGGCGTAACTCCGTAAGAACGACCCCTAGCACACCGCGTTCTACAGCCCCGTTGTGCTGTGTAACATTTTCTAAGAATTCGCGCACAATATTCTCAGGAATACTAAAAGCATAGCCTGCAAATGTTCCAGTAGGAGAGGCTATTGCAGTGTTGATCCCCACCAAATCGCCTTGTAGGTTCACGAGCGCGCCTCCACTATTGCCAGGGTTTACTGCAGCATCTACTTGGATGAACGATTCGATCGCTACGCGTCCCGATTGCAAATTGAGTGATCGAGCCTTGGCACTTACAATGCCTGCCGTTACGGTTGTTTCCAAATCGAAAGGATTGCCAATGGCGAGCACCCAATTCCCAACACGTAAACTATCTGCAGAACCGAAGTGAATAGCTTTGAGTGGTGTGGTGGGATAGGAGCGTAGTAGTGCGAGATCTATGGCAGGATCGCGAGCAAGCACCTCGGCATTAAGCACCTCTTGACTAGATAGTGTTACAGTCACTTTCTTGGCGTTCTCTACAACATGGTTGTTAGTAATAATGAGTCCATCGGTCGAAATAATAACACCAGACCCAGATGAAGAGACGCGTTGCTGGATATTAGGTTGTGGTCCAAAAAAGAATTCGTAGATAGATCCTCGATAAGGACTTTCGCGCTCAATGATCGATTGTACGCGTACATGTACCACAGAAGGCGAGGCTTTGGCTGCTGCATCGATAAACGATTTTTCAAAATCGGTGCACTGGTATCGGTAGCCAAGAGAGTCTTGCCACCCCGTTTCGTTTTCTGAAGATTTTTGTTTGTGTGCCAATTCGAAGGATTCGGGGAAGAATCGTAGTGCTAACCATGTACCGAATGCTCCAGCTAAGAGCATGAAAATTAATAGGAAAAGATATTTAAAAAAGCTTCGCATGAATAGGATTTTTTGATATGATGCAACGTGTTTTTTGGTTGCATAGAAAACTTGCTAGTCTATTTTTTATTGTGTGGTGCAGAGATAATTATGTTAGGATTCTGTTTCTATCAGGCAATTTTGCGTCTATTGAGTAGTAGGAGTGCAATTGTTAGTACACTCCCTTTGAGAATACTGGAGACGGAGATTCCCCACCAGATACCAGCCAAGGAGTAGAATCCCCACCAGAGACCGAGAGGGATACGGAGAAGATTGAAACTAATGCCAACAATGGCGGGTGGTACGGTACGTCCGATTCCGTTAAATACAGCAGCACTTAGGATCTCGAGGATCATGAAGATTTGGGAGAATCCCATAATGAAAAGGTATTCTTTTCCTAAGCGCATAGCCTCGGCTTCTGGAATAAATAGTCCCATCAGTTCTGAACCGAAAAAGAGAAAAAGTATAGTGCTCACACATCCCATACTAGCCATATATCCTAGAGTGATGCGATATCCTTTTTTTATTCGGAGAATATTCTGTGCCCCCCAATTTTGTCCTACAAAGCTTGTTAGTGCAGTGGCAAAGCCGCCTGCAGTCATCCACGAGATTGCTTCTATTTGTGCACCCACCGACTGTACTGCTATCCCCAAATCGCCCCACCGAGCCACAAAGCGTGCAATAACAAAAGCAATGATAGCAAAGAGCCCGTTGTGTAATGTAACAGGAAGTCCTAAACGTACAATGCGTTGTGCAAATGAGCGGGAGAGTCGAAACCCCGACAACAGCTTGTGAAAGAGCGCTTTCTTTGGTATGTTGAGGATTACAAACATTAGTGCGACAAATGCTTGCGAGAGTGTGGTTGCGAGTGCAGCGCCAGCCACTTCTAATTTTGGGAAAAAGAGATAGCCTTCGATCAGAAGCGGATCGAGGAGGAGGTTGAGTACTAACCCCGTCCCATTGGCCCAGAAAGCGAGTTTGGCTTTTCCGCGTCCATTGTAGAGACCAAAGAAAGTTGCATTGAGAAAAGCAAAAGGACTTCCGATGGCAACCAGTGTAAGGTATTCAATGGCGTAGCGCTTTGCTAGAGGCGAAGTAAAGGCAAAGTAAGCCACCAAAGGTGTGCGCAGTGCTACAAGGAGAAACCAATATATGAGTCCGAGTAGGAGGGCTAGGAATAGGGCGTGTTGAGCATATCGGTTGGCGCGTTGGTAAGTTCGAGCGCCTATACTTTGCGATATAGTAATTTCCGCACCTACTTTTGTGAGCATCCCCAAAGAGATCCCAAGCCAAGTAAACATCCCCATGGCTCCTACAGCGGCTGCTGCAATACCACTCAGATGACCGATCCAGTAGAAATCTGCCATATTATAGGCCATCTGAATAAAAGCAGTACCCATGATGGGGAGGGCTAGCTTTAAGATTTGCGGTGTAATGCGTCCTCGTGTGAAATCTGATCTATCCATAGATTTATAGATGTAGAAGAGATTGGAAGGCCTCTAGTAAGTCTTCGGATTCGATCTCCGAATTTAAGAGGAGGTTGCTCGTTGCGTAACGCTCTTTGACACGTTGCGACATTTGGCGTAGTGAGGTTGCAAAAAGTTGGTAGACAAATTGGTCGGCATACCCTCCGCGATCAAAGTAGGGTTGTGCTTTTTCATACACATCTCTCAGGGTTTGGTAGGCTTCGGCTGCTACGTCAATTTCGGCGAGGAGGGCGAGTTGTTTGAAGTGTAGGGAAAGGTGTTGATAGGTATAGGGTACGAAGCGTATGACGAAATTATTGCGCTCCTCCAACTGAGGGAGATAGTGTTGTATGTAGGCTGAGGATACGAACTCGAATATAAACATCCGTTCATTCAATAGCTCGGAGAGTTGAGTCATTAATGCTCGTAAGTTTTTTTGTTCGTCTAGAGTGGTTTGCGAGAGTAAGGGGAAATTGTGGAAGTAGATACAGCCCTTTTTGTAGCGATCAAGGAGTTTCTCTTGTTCTTGGGGAGAGAGCAAGAGTTTTTTCTGAAGATCCCATTCGTAGTAACCTTGGCTGTATGGCCAGTTCTCTATTTGGGAATATTGGTGTCGTAGTATTCTAGCAGCGTCGCGTTGTCCGAGCCCAGCTTGTCCAATAAAGAGAAAGGTATAGTTAAAGGATTGCTGTTCTTCGATGTATTGTGTGAGTTCTTTTTGAAGGATAGCAATATCTTCTAGTGGCGATACTTCATCAAAGCGAGGCGAACGTTGGTCTACGTAGAGCTCTGTAGTAAACGAGGCTAGAATCTCATCGCCTTTTACGGGGCGAAAGAGTAGACTCGCTGTACGGTTGTAGTCCTCTAGTAGACTTGTATATCGTTTTTGTATACGTTCGTCGGCTGTGACAAGGAAGGCGATCATATCGTTTATCCCCTTCCAAAGTATTGAAGTATCGAATGTATTTAAGCCAATACTCTGTGCAAAGGAATGGAGCTCGAATGGGAAGTTCACATCTGAATTGTCAGAATATGTACCCAACAAGTTGATTATCGATAGACAAAAGGGGGCGGTGTTGATTTGTGTGATTAGATAATCGAGATCGATCTGGAAATATTCGTTCTGGAGGAGAAAGTACGACTGTAGGAGGGGGAGACTACTGGGAGCTATCTCTGGAGTGAATTCGAAAACTGTACGCCACAAATAGTTGAGGAAACGGAGGTATTCTATCTTCGTGAGCTTACTACGGAGTACTTGTTTGTTACGACGCTGTATGATGTGGAAAATATGTTGTACATGAAAGAGTGAGGCTTGAAAGAAGTCGTTCGAAAGCTTGGAGCAGGCATCGGATGTTGTACTAGGTACAGGGTACTGCTGTCTAAAGGCATTGGAGAGACGTTCTAGGAGTTCTGCAAAACGTATGTGAGGGTAGTAGAAGTTGCCTGCAGTGTCCTGTTCGATAAATCGGTGGTGGCGAGCAAAGTCGAGTGTAGAACGGACGATACTTTCGTTAAGATTCAGTTCATGACTTATGCGTTGTAGGGGGTGTTGTAAGACCTCGAGTGGGAATTCCTCACGAAGAAATTCTGCGAAGAGTTTGTAGCCTTGTGGCGCTAAGAAAGACGTGTAGGTTGTGTTTGTTTCTGCCATGAGTATTTTTATGCTCGGAGGAGTTCGTCTAGGAGTAAGGTTTCGTCCATACTTAGCAATACTCGTGTGGGGAATCGGAATGGTAGAGGAGTGTCTAATAGTGGGAAGAGTAACCAATCGCCCGCATTGAGGGTCATCCATTCACAAAGTGTTTGTAATCGGGTTTCTAAATATTTATAGGAAGGAGGTTTTACTGTTTGCGTTATATCACTATGACTCTCGTAGAGTGTAAAACCTTCAATAGATTCCCATGTAATTTGTTCGAACGAAAGAGTCGCTCCTGCGATGATAGTGCGGTCTTCGCTATAAATGCGTGTAGGTGTAGCATCTAGCAGAGCGAGTGTCTCATTGGCTAAATGAAAGGCGACTCCGAAACGGTCGCAAAGTTTGTACAGTTCCCTGCTTACGGTTCGAGAATTACTCTTTATGTGCAAGTATACGCATGGCATAAGACTATAGCTACAATCAGGGTTGTAATAGTATACTTCGCCGCGATTGGTGCGTGCGGTATCCGAACAGAGGACGCACCCGTTAGCCTCGAGTATTCGCAATATTTTCATTTCTGGAGTCCCGTTCTAGTAAAAAGAAACCAGTTACTGGCAACGCGCGCTAGCGATTCAGTAACTGGCCTTTTAGGTATTCTGTTCGTTTAAGCTTTATGCAACTCTTTGTATATCGTGGTTACAATTTCTTTTACTTGAGCAGAGAAATCAGCTTGCATAATCCAGCCATAGTAACCATCGTTTTGTGCAAAAACATCACGAACCACTTGTCCCTTATATTTTCCGAAATTGAAAACAATGTCGTTCTTATCGTTATAAGCTAAACGATTGGAGAGATCCACGCTTTTTTGTCCACTATTGCAAAATTGCGATAGCCCTTTCACATCTGAGGGGAGATCGTCGTACTTACGCAACTGTGCTGCTAGCACCTCGGCAGTGGCGCGAGTATCTGCAAGAGCGGAATGTGCATTGAAGAGCTCTGCGTTGCAATAGTAACGATATGCTGCTACTAGATTACGTGGCTCTTTTTGAGTGAAAATAAGATGAGCATCGAGGAGTGCATGATCTGTCAGATCTAATTTTATCCCAGTACGAGCAAATTCCTCTACAATCATAGGTACATCAAAACGCGTAGAATTGTAGCCTGCTAGATCCGAATTAAAGAAATAGGGTAGTAATGCCTCTGCTATTTCTTCGAATCTGGGAGCGTCCTTTACGTCCTCATCTGTAATACCATGTATTGCTGTTGTTGCAGGAGGGATCGGGATACCTGGGTTTACCAGCGTCTCCCATTCTCGCGAAGATCCGTCCTCGAGTACCTGCAAAAGGGCAATTTGTACGATGCGAGAACTTACAACATCCAGTCCTGTAGTTTCTAAATCGAAAAAGAGGAGTGGGCGACGTAATTCTAGCTCGGAAAACAAGGTACTAGAATATTGACTTTTGGACCAATTAATTGTTTTCACTACCATCGTTCTGCTCTATTACAAGCGAAGCTAAAGTGATAAGTTGCCAGTACTCGATATTTTCATTAAGTCCGATGGTTGGCTTAATATAAGCAGATCCTCGACTATCCATATTGTTGTATGGTTCGGGGAGTACTAGTAATACGTCGTCCGAACTAATATGTTCGAAGGCTTTTTTTAGCGCACTCATCGTAATAGAGATGCGAAGAGGAGTCGCGTCTTGTGTCTGACAGGCAATTTGTTTGCGCATCCGAGGTACGATACTCGACTGTGAAATGTAGAAATCCATTAGATTATCCGCTATAGTAATTACCATAGGGAGATCTTTTTGTACACAGAAAGGCGCAAAGAAATCAATGGTACGTATTACCTCTGCACGCGATACAACGATCTCGTGTAATTCTCCTCGCGGACAAGCTGTATTGTAGTCAGGGAAGACACTCTCGAGTACGCGCGTTATCAATACAAAGTCTTCTGTCTGAAATGTCGCAAAACGCTCGCTATAAGAGAGAGTAACTTGGCTCTCTGAACGTTCACGCAAACAATTGAGCAGGTTTTCCATCGCACGAATTGGGAGGCAAATGCGAGTAGGGGTAAGATCCGACATTCCCGAACATTGCACATATCCGAGATTGCTCCCATCGGTAGCCACAAAATTAATGGTGTTCTCCTTAATTTCGAACAAAATGCACTGAAAGGAGGCTCGTCCATTCTTCGATGACGCAAGCGCTGCAAAGGAGGTGTATTCCAGCCCCGTTTTGAGGACGTCCTCTGTAAGAGTGAGCGTATTGGTTTCTTGTTCTTCTTGCCACTCCTCGATTACTTGGATATAGGAGGAGGACTTCCCTTCGAGTGAGACATCGAAGCCATTCACACTAACATTGACCTTTACTTGGTCGCCATAGCCGCTAGGTTCGGTCGAGAAAACGACGGTCTCGTTTTTATCAAAATTCTTTGAAGTGATAGCTGTCATCACCAAGCGTAGTGGAAAGGAAACTTCCCCCTCTTCGTATACTTCGACCTCGGGGATCTGTACACGCATAATAATCTCGGTGTCGGCTAGTGTTATGGTTAGCGTATTACCTTCGGCTCGCACGACATTACCGTCCGAGATAAATGGACGTAGCGGTATGCGCTGTAAATAAGTCCAAGCTTCGGAGAGCGCAAGAATCGTTGTATTGAAACGCATCTAGTAATCGATTATAATTTACGAAGGACAAAGGTAGCCTATTTAATAAATTCGTTCACTCGAGCGACGATACGTTCCTCTAGTCTTTGGGAGGTATCGTGTTCTAGCTTTTTGCCCACAAGACGTTCGTATAATTCTAGGTAACGTTCTGAGATTTCTTTAGCCTTGCTCTCTGTGAGTTCGGGTATTTTCTCCCCCTCCTTTCCTGCGAAGCCATTATCCATAAGCCACTGGCGTACAAATTCTTTGGAGAGTTGTCGTGGTGCTCGTCCAGCACTAATACTGGTATTAAAATCAGAGCTTTCGAAATATCGCGAAGAGTCGGGAGTATGAACCTCGTCTATCAGATAAACCTTCTCGTCGCGTAGACCAAATTCGTACTTCGTATCGGCAAGTATTAAGCCTCTTTCTGCGGCCAATTTAGTTCCTGCTGCAAACAGTGCGAGTGCGTAGCGTTCGAGTTGTAGGTAGTATTTTTCTTCTACGAGTCCTTGAGCGATAATCTCCTCACGTGAGATATTTTCGTCATGTCCTGTTTCGGCTTTTGTGGTGGGCGTTATTATTGGGGAGGGGAATTTGTCGTACTCCTGCATCCCTTCTGGGAGAGTTACGCCACAAAGTGTACGAGCGCCATTTTTGTATTCTCTCCAAGCACTTCCACAGAGATAGCCTCGGACGATCATTTCCACTGCAAAGGGCTTGCAATCGAGCCCCACCATCACCATTGGATCGGGCATCCCGAGCATCCAGTTGGGGACAATATCTTTAGTTGCTTGTAGAGCTTGGTATGCAATACCATTGAGTACCGCGCCCTTGTGTTCGATGCCGCAGGGAAGTACGACATCGAAGGCGGAAATCCGATCTGTTACCACCAATGCTATCAGTCCGTTAGAGAGGTGGTATACATCGCGCACTTTGCCCTGAAAACGCGAGATTACACCCTTAAACTTACAATCGGTATGTAGTAGTGTATTACTCATTGCTAATAAATTGAGTTCTTTATTTCTGTCCTGTTCGTTTGTCGAATTCTTTTTCTCCCAGGTCTGAAATGCAGTAACGATCTGAGAGACGAGCCGATGCCGTACAATATCTTCTACGCGCATCTCTACAATGGCGATACCCGCGATCTCGCGGACTATATCAATCGCTGTAAGTAGCCCTGAACGGTGAGGATCGGGGAGGTCTATTTGCGTAAGATCGCCTGTTATAATCGCTTTTGCATTGCGCCCAAGACGTGTTAGGAACATCTTCATTTGAGGGATTGTCGCATTCTGCGCCTCGTCGAGAATAATGTAAGCATTGTCCAGAGTCCGTCCCCGCATATACGCTAAAGGCGAGATTTGTATTGTTCCCTCCTGTAGAAGCGATTTGAGTGTTGCAGCAGGCATCATGTCGTTTAGTGCATCGTAGAGAGGTTGTAGATAGGGATCGAGCTTGTCTTTAAGATCGCCGGGTAGGAAACCGAGACGTTCTCCTGCCTCTACTGCAGGACGAGTAAGAATGAGACGACGGATTTTCCGCTGACGAAGAGCACGAACCGCAAGTGCAATGGCGGTATAGGTTTTCCCTGTACCTGCGGGTCCGATAGCGAATACGATATCGTGCGTACGTTCGGCTTCTATAAAGAGACGTTGTTGTGGAGTACGTGCACTGATCCTGTTGCCGCTAGAGCCATATACTATTGTTTCACTACTAGTGTCAGGAATTTTATGAGAGAGAGAGGAGGGGACTCTTAGTATAATTTGTTCGAAATGATAGTCGTCGATTTCATGTTGCTTCATGTAAAGAGCTTCAAGGGCAAAGATATCCTGCTCGAGGTTTTGGATAGAGGCGCTATTGCCTTCTACTAGCAAGAGCGAACCACGTGATGCTATGCGGAGTTCGGGGTATTTTTCTTGTATTTGTACAAGCCGTTTGTTGTCGACGCCAAGGATATCTAGCAGTGCAATATTTTCTAGGGAGATGGTTCGTTGTTCGGTTGTAGTGGCTCGCATTTGTTATACCATCGTAGCGTTTTGCTTGGAGTTTTTAGTACGGAGGATAGCGATGATCCCAGGCAGTCCCATAAAAATAAGTGTGAAAATCCCAAAGGAGAGGGTTTGCCAAAAGAGTGGTATCCGCGCAAATATGAGGGAGGAGAGAGTACATAGAATACCCGTGTATAATGTAAGACGTTCGCGAGTGAGTATTCCCGAGATGGCAATCCCAGTTCCCAAAACAATGAGCTTTGCTACGAGTGGACTAGGGGACTCAAAGCCGATGAATCCGATAGTGGGACCTAAAATACTCCACACTGCCGCAATGGATTTGCGAGCCTCGCCAAAGAGTTGCACTTTTGAACGGAACTTCCGAATAAGTAAGAAGGATCCCGTGAGACCTAGAATGGGGACAAGTATCCAACCTGCACCTAGGGCAGTAAAGTGCGTCCAAAAGGTAAGAAATGAGAGAAGGACACTCGTAATAAACGTAGCACCTGCCCAGACTAAAAAGAAATATCCTTCTGGTTTTCCCATAGCGCAAAGGTAGTATTCTTTAGACTTTATAAGATTTTAGGCCGCGGTGTGCAATCACGCATTGCGCGGTAGGAGTTGTATCCGAATTCTGAAAAAGATTTAACTTTGTCTTCGAAATGTCTCGGGGCGTAGCGCAGCCCGGTTAGCGTGCATCGTTCGGGACGATGAGGTCGGGAGTTCGAATCTCCCCGCCCCGACGAGACAGTTTGAGCAAGTAAACGAGTCCTGTTTGCTTGCTTTTTTTGTTTCATGTATTGTAGTGCTCTGCAGATTTTGAGAGATCTGTTAGGAGGGAGATGCTAAAAATCAATATCTTTGCAGAGATATTTACGTTCTTTGCCAGATCGCCCATGTTAACTCGACGTTTGATACGTGTAAAAGTTTTACAGACCGCCTACTTGTACGAGATACACCAAATCACAAACAGCGAGCACACTTTTGGTGCGGAAGAGGTTGTGGAGGCTCTCCATCAGAGTTTGGATGCTTTTTTGTGTCTTGAGTATTTTCTTTGGGGGCTCTTCCCTTTATTTTCGCAAAAAGCACAAGAGTTTTTATTGGAAGAGGAGCGTAAACATTTCCCTCGTCAAGAAATGGTGGATTGCTTACGCCCATTAGCAGAGGATAGGTTTGTTCTTGCGATTCATAACAACAATGCACTCTTGGAATCGGGAATTGAAAAAGATTTGCAGGAGGAGCTCAATACCCCGTCTTTTGCTCATATTTTCCAATCTTTACAATCATTGCCAGCCTATTCAATCTATTGTAAAGCGTGTGCGATAGGGGAGCGTCGCGAGCAGTTTGACGCAATGAAGCGCTTGATGAAGAGTTTTTATGAGTGGCTCTTTCAGCAGTGGTATGAGGAGATAGAAGCCGAAGAGAAAATTTTGGAGAGTTTGCCTCACAATAGTCTCAATTCGGTCTCTTTTGGTAACTCTTATTTTCAGAAGTTCTTTTTGGAGGCTCCTATTTCATATACCTCGGATCTCTATGCAGCAGTGCAACATGTTTGTGAGCGTATCGATAAGTTAAAGGAGCTTCCAGTATCCGAAACGAAGTTGGCAGGACGCCCTTTGCAAGAGGATGATATGAAGTTTGCGACAAGCCTCTTGTTGCGTAAGCTTCAACATAGTGCAGAACATCAAGAATTAATTAAGGCAAACCTGAGTTCGGAGTGGACAATTGGACGTCTCAAAAAGCTAGATCTGTTGATTATAGAGCTCGCTATTACGGAATTGTTGTATTTCCCTGAAATTCCTATTCGCGTTACGCTCAATGAATACGTAGATATTGCTAGCCAGTTTACAGCTCGCGAATCGTTAGCATTTATAAACGGTATTGTGGACAATATTTTCCATCAGTTGGATGCGCAGGGGCGTATCCAGAAAAATTTTGAAACCAACGCGAAATCGTAGTTGTTACTAGAATAAGTTTAATAATCTCTTAAAATATTGTAGATGATAAATAGTGTATTCTTTCTTCTCCAAGCACAAGCAGGGGGAAGCCCGTGGATGTCTGTGGCAATGATTGTGTTGATCATTGTCGTATTTTATTTTTTTATGATACGTCCGCAGATGAA
The DNA here is from genome assembly GCA_965240855.1 of uncultured Bacteroidia bacterium. Classification (GTDB taxonomy): domain Bacteria; phylum Bacteroidota; class Bacteroidia; order Bacteroidales; family CAJPTX01; genus Bacteroides_D. The sequence continues at coordinate 47,275 of CBDEMG010000012.1, forward strand.
GCGTCAGAAGGAACTCAAACAATTTCAAGAGAGCTTGAAAAAGGGCGATCGTGTACTTGTAGCTGGGGGTATTTTTGGAAAGGTAGAGGAGATAAAAGACGACTCGATTGTAGTGGAGATTGCTCACGAGACTACAGTACGTGTACTCAAGAATGCTGTGTATCGTGATGCTACTGATGTAAAGTAAGTGCAAAAAAAGTAAGAAAACAGTGGCGAGCATTTAGTTAGAAAGCTAGGTGCTCGTCTTTTTCAAAAAGGTCGGTCGTGTTGTATAAGTATTTACGAACGCTCTCGTATCGAATTTGGCGTAAGCGCAGACTGTTTGCGCTGTATTTGGCCTTTGTTGCAATATCAACACTCTTTTGGTTTCTCAATAAACTGAACCACGAGTATACGATAGAACTCGATCGTCAACTCATACTTGATAACACTGCGTTTGGGTTACGAGTGGTACATCCTGAACAGTATCGAGTACGGTATCGAGTAAAAGGTCACGGATATGCACTACTAGCCTATAGAGGTTTTGTATTCTCTTCCCCTCTTCGGATCAATTATCAAGACTCCTTGCGTATCTTTAGTATACTGTTAGATAATCATACAACACTTACCAAAACAGAACTTTCGCAAATAGTTACTCGAACCTTGCCATCGGATTTACAGTTGGTGGATATCGTTACAGATTCGCTTCATTTTATTTTTGATAAACAGATACAAAAGCGTCTCCCAGTGTATGCACGTATGCACTACAAGCTTGCAGACCAGCATTCATTGGTACGTCCGCTTGCAGTTATTCCCGATAGTATAGATATTACGGGGACAGAGAAGGATTTGAAGGAAATAGAACAGATTGCAACGGAGAGTATAGATCTTGGTGTGTTAGCAGGAGATGTGTCAATAAGTGTACCACTGAAGATACCGAGTGGTGTAGTTGCGAACCAAAGCGAAGTACGTATTAAACTAAGAGTAGAACAATATTCTGAAAAGAAACTTGTAGTACCCATTCGAGTGCATACTACGGATTCTATTCACTTACAATTGATCCCAACAACTGTTACGGTATCTTGTTGTCTTCCCATTTCATACTATGACTCGGTGACGCCCCAAAACCTACATTTTTGGGTACGTCCCGATACGACACATACATTTTCGCGACTCAAGGTGGAGATGGATTCTGTACCTTTTTATCTCACCAATCTTAGATTTGAACCCATGTATGTTGGGTACTATGTTTCGCAAGAATGAGTAAACTCGTTGCTTATGGAATTACCGGAATCATAGGTTCGGGTAAGACCTTTGTCGCACAAAGACTCGTAGAAGAATATGGGGCAGCCGTATACAATGCAGATCAGAGAGCTAAGTATTTGGTATCTAACTCTCAAGAACTTCAAGCGCAAATAACTTCTTTGTTCGGTAGAGAGGCTTTTACTAGAGGTGGAGTTTATAATAGGGAATACGTAGCGAAGCGTGTATTTAGAGACAAGGTGTTATTGACCCAATTGGAAGCGCTGATACATCCTGCTGTTTTTCGCGATTTTGGGGAATGGAAGGAACAGTTTGCAGGACTAGCCCCAATAGTTTTTATGGAATCGGCTCTGTTGCCGCGATTAGCATGGCGGGACTATTTACAGGGTATAATCGTTGTATTTGCCCCGAGAGAATTGCGAATAGAGCGTATAAAGGTGCGCGACAACTGTACAGAAATACAAGCATTGGAGAGAATAGCGGCACAACCCGACGAACAAGCCTACCTTCGTTGTGCGAACTATCTAGTAGAGAATTCGTCGCGCTTTGCACTAACTCCACAGCTCGTCCAACTTATAGATATGATAACTGCGTAGCATGCGATTGAAAAGTGGCACTTTGGGTTGTTTGTTGGTGATATTTGTCGCCCTGTTTCTTTTATACGGCTTCTGGCCATTTTCTCTTTTTCTTCTTCCTGTCGTAGCATTAGTGGGCATCTTACCGAGTATCCGTCATATGGGAGAGGCAAACTCTTTTCATCAGACAAGTAATAGATCTGCCACACCCCTTCTGATACTCTTTGCCGCAATAATGAAGGCTGATGGACGAATTATGCGTACCGAGCTCGTGTATGTGAGTAATGCACTGCATAAGTTATTCCCCACGGAGCAGGTACCAGCTTTGATCGATGAGTTGAAAGAGATCCTGCATCAGAATTTCTCGATAGGCGTAGCATGTACACAACTCGTACAGATCTACTCTTTGCAGGAGCGGATCTCTATTTTGTATATGTTGGTGGGTTTGGCACAGGCAGATGGCTATGTAGATCCTCAGGAGAGGTATTTATTGTACCAAATTGCTGCTAGGTTGTCATTAAATCCAACATACGTAGATGCTTTTTTGCGAGGACACGCTTCTTATACCTACACTACAAGTGGCACCGAGAGTGGTTACAATGATAGCCATTATTCTGCACCATACAATCGCTCCTCTGCAACAGATCCGTACAAGGTTTTGGGGATCGAACCTACTGCCTCCGATACGCAGGTAAAGGCTGCATACCGTAAGCTAGTTAATATGTGGCATCCCGATCGATTCCAGAGTAAATCGCAGGAGGAGATTGATAGGGCTACGGAGAAATTTAAAGAGATACAAGCAGCTTACGAGATAATACAAAACGCACGTGGAATGAAATGAGTATTGTCAGTATTTCTTCCAACGTAGAACGCCGAGTTCGTGCCTTTATAGACAGAGAGGGGTTGCTTAGCGACGCGTCTTATCCTCTACTTACGGTGAGTGGAGGTAGAGATTCGATGATGCTCCTAGCACTTTTTCATAAACTTGGGATTTGGGAGTTTGGAGTGGCGCATTTTAATTTTCAACTACGAGGCGAGGAGTCGCTGCGCGATATGGAGCATGTACGTATTGCTTGTCAAGTGCGTGGGATCTCCTTGCATCTCCAAACAGTAGATACATATAAGTGGTGCGAAGAACATAAATGTTCGATTCAGGTAGGGTGTAGAGTGCTACGTTACGATTTTTTCGAAGCTCTGAGTAGCACATATGGATATACGGAAATTGTAACTGCGCATCATGCAGAAGATCAAGCTGAGACTGTGCTCTTCAATTTGGTGCGAGGAGGCGGTTTAGAAGGCGTACGAGGTATGCGACCACGCAATGGGAAATTGATTCGTCCTTTACTTATCTTACGAAGGAGTGAGATCGAAGCTTGGCTAGTAGAAAATGGTGTGCAATATGTTGAAGACTCTACGAATGCATCGGACAAATACACACGTAATGCGATACGCCACCATGTGATCCCCCCATTGGAGACGGTAAATAAACAGGCTGTCGTGCACATCAATACCTTCGCAAATTTTGCGGCGGAAGCTTACCGAAGCTTACAAACAGAAGCAGAGCAACTCTGGGGAGTAATTGCAATTACATCACCTTTCGTATGGGATTACGCTGCAGAAAACGTACGAGCCCATCCAGGTTTAGCTACATTTTGGCTACGAGAGCGGCTGCAATTTTTACATTTTAGTGAGGAGGATATCGAAATCGCATTGTATGCATTCCCGAGCGCGCAGACGGGAAAAAAGATAACAACAGGAGAGTGGGACGCCGTATATGATCGCGGGAAATTGGAGGTGTATCGAGTAAAGTCTGTCCCGCCGCAAGAGGTATACATGAGTAGTGAGACATCGAATGCTCAGCAAAGTATCTCCTTTGCTGAGGAAGTTTTTCACGAAGCCTTGGCATGGGAAAATCGACGTGAGTTTCTACAACGAGGAGAGAATTGCGCCGTATTGGATTGCGAAAAGGTATACTTCCCATTGATACTCCGAACTTGGCAGGCAGGCGATGTTTTTACACCATTGGGGATGCTGGGTAAAAAAAAGAAAGTGAGCGATTTTTTAACCGACATACACTATCCGACGCATTTGCGTCAACGAGTACAGGTACTGGAAGATGCGCAGAGACGTATTTTATGGGTGGTAGGTTTGCGACTTGCAGAAGTCGCTGCAGTAAGTAAGACAACGCGCGAAATCTTTGTACTTACCTACAAACAGTAAGTAGACAAAACTATAATGCGTATGTCCGAAAAAGCGGAGTAACAAACTTTTTTCAATTACTTTTGTTTTTCTTAAAAAGATTATAAACTATGAGTGTAACTCCCTTAAGATGACAGAAGAGAAGAAACTCCCGCAAGAGGATGTTATTGAGACAGTGACCTCTGGGGAATATAAATATGGCTTTTATACGGATGTAGAGACGGAGAGTTTACCTCGTGGTTTGAATGAGGAAATCGTGCGTCGGATCTCTGAACTCAAACACGAACCTGCTTGGATGCTTGATCGACGTTTGCGAGCTTTTAGACATTGGCAGACGCTTACGATGCCTGATTGGGCGTATCTAAAGATACCTGCCATAGACTTTCAGGATATAATCTATTATGCAGCGCCGCGAAAGAAAAAACAGTCGCTAGAGGAGGTCGATCCTGAGATTTTAAATACGTTTGATAAATTGGGAATTCCTCTCAATGAGCAGAAGATCCTCTCGGGGGTTGCAGTGGATGCGGTGATGGATAGTAGTTCCGTGAAGACCACCTTTCAGGAAGCACTAGCTGAGAAGGGGATTATTTTTTGTTCGATGAGTGAGGCAATACGCAACTATCCCCTCTTGATACAGAAATATCTTGGCTCAGTAGTTCCCGATAACGACAATTTTTTTGCAGCCCTGAATGCCGCAGTATTTAGTGATGGGAGTTTTTGCTATATCCCTAAGGGTGTTCGTTGTCCGATGGAGCTAAGTACCTATTTCCGAATCAATGCATTGGGAACTGGACAGTTTGAACGTACGTTGATAGTAGCAGATCGCGATGCTTACGTCTCTTACCTAGAGGGGTGTACTGCGCCGATGCGCGACGAGAATCAGTTACATGCTGCTGTAGTAGAGATTGTAGCAGAGGAGGGTGCAGAAGTAAAATATTCGACGGTACAAAACTGGTATCCTGGAGATGCACAGGGAAAGGGGGGAATATACAATTTCGTTACAAAACGAGGGATCTGCAAAGGGAACAAGAGTAAAATTTCTTGGACACAAGTAGAGACTGGATCGGCGATAACGTGGAAATACCCGAGTTGTATATTAGCAGGCGAGAATTCGGTCGCTGAGTTTTATTCAGTTGCCGTAACCAACCACTATCAACAGGCAGATACGGGAACGAAGATGATCCACCTAGCACCAGGAACTAGGAGTACGATAGTATCGAAGGGTATCTCGGCAGGGAAGAGTGACAATAGCTATCGAGGGCTTGTAAAAGTGTCGTCGAAGGCCGAGAATGCGAGAAATTTCTCGCAGTGCGATTCTCTTTTGCTAGGCGATAAGTGTGGAGCTCATACTTTCCCAGAGATAGATGTAAAGAACTCGAGTGCCGTGGTAGAACATGAGGCGACGACTTCTAAGATTGGAGAGGATCAGATCTTTTATTGCAACCAACGGGGTATAAAAACAGAGGAAGCGATAGGGTTGATCGTCAATGGTTATGCACGTGAGGTTTTGAATAAGCTCCCGATGGAGTTTGCAGTAGAAGCACAAAAACTATTGATGATAAGTTTGGAGGGGAGTGTAGGGTAGAAGTGCTTTAGAGAAGATTCGCGGATCGAGAGAAAGAAAAATTGTAATCATGTCATTACTGAAGATAGAAGATTTGCATGCAAATATCGAAGGACGTGAGATCCTCCGAGGTATTAATCTGGAGATCAATGCAGGCGAAGTGCATGCCATAATGGGTCCTAATGGTTCGGGTAAGAGTACGCTTAGTGCGGTATTAGCAGGGCGAGATCTCTACGAAGTTACGCATGGGCGTGTGATCTTTAATGGGAAAGATTTATTGCGTATGCCTCCAGAGGAACGTGCACACGAGGGGCTATTTTTGAGTTTTCAGTACCCAGTGGAGATCCCAGGTGTTTCGATGGTAAATTTCATGAAAGCAGCGCTCAATGCACATCGCGAACACAAAGGCTTACCACCCGTAACCGCCGCAGAATTCTTAAAAATTATGCGCGAGAAGAAAGAGCTTGTGGAGCTAGATGCTTCGCTCACAGGGCGTGCAGTTAATGAAGGATTCTCGGGTGGAGAAAAGAAACGCAATGAGATCTTTCAGATGGCGATGCTCGAACCAATACTTTCGATTCTCGATGAGACGGATTCGGGGCTAGATATTGATGCTCTCCGTATTGTCGCGAGTGGAGTGAATAAACTTCGTAGTCCTGAACGCGCAACGATAGTCATTACCCATTATCAGCGCTTATTAGACTACATTGTACCAGACAAAGTGCATGTCCTCTACAAGGGTAAGATCGTAAAGACAGGCGACAAGAAATTGGCACTCGAGCTCGAGGAGCGTGGTTACGATTGGCTAAAAGAGCAGCAGGCATGACAAATAGCGTATTACCTCCAACCCTTTCCACCCTTCTCCAAGCCGCGAGTATGCCAAGTTATGGCGTTCTTGGGCGTAGTGAACCGAGTTTTGCAATTCTCTACAAACAAGCCCTGCAACTCTTACACGAGGAGGGTTTGCCTACTCAAAAGGACGAGTCTTATCGTTTTGCACGCCTAGGTGCTATTTTTCAGAATATTCTGCAACTTCCCGAACATAGTGCTTTGATGGAATATATCCAGCTTCCTTTTTTAGGCTATAATCTGAAGCCAGAGGAAGTATATTCTTTGCGTTGTATTAATGGGAAGTACATTGCGAGTGAGGGCGAACGTCTGGTACGTCTTCCCTCAGGGATTATTTATGGAAGTACTGCACAAGCTTTAGATGAGTTTCCGGATTTAGTTCTCCCTTATTTGGCACGACGCGCCACTCAACCACTAGATGCGCTTTGTACTTTGCTAGCACAGGACGGATTCTTTATATATGTGCCCGAGGGAGTGAAAGCCGAAAAACCGTTTTTATTGACGCTTGTAGAACAAGGTCCAGATCCGTTGCTTATCAATCAGCGTAGTCTTATAATATTGGACGGGCGTGCAGAGTTGCAGTGCTATGTAAGTGAGCATACCCTCTCGGAATCTCGTTTTGTATCGAATCGTTCATTGGATTGTTTTGTAGGAACCTCGTCCCATTTATCTGTTTTAGAATTGCAGAATGTGCATAAACAGACTACAGTTTTTAATCATCTCGCAGCGCAACTCAACAACCAAGCAACATTCCAACACAAGACGGTAACGCTTCGTGGCGGGTTTATCCGAAACGAAATAGCTGTAGATTTAGGAGGACAGTATGCCGAAGTAAATCTTTCAGGTCTTGCGTTGGTAGATGCTGGTCAGTATGTAGATACGGTTACACATCTAGATCATAGAGTAGCCAACGGAAGTAGTTCGCAACTCTATAAGACACTAGTCGATAAAGGAGGCGAGTACTCTTTTTTTGGTCATATTCATGTACATCGTAATGCCCAGAAAACACAAGCTTATCAGCGCAATGCGAATGTGTTGGTAGAGAGTGGCGGAGTTGTACATACACGGCCGCAACTCCTTATAGATGCAGACGATGTGAAGTGTAGTCATGGGGCTACAGTAGGGCATCTTGATGAAGAAGCCCGATTTTATATGCTCACGCGCGGTATACCGCAAAATCAAGTAACGCGATTATTGATGCGTGCTTTTTTGCAAGATGTGCTCACGGATATCAGGCATGCTACAGTACAAGAGCAAGTAGAACAGCTGGTGGATGCGCGTCTGCGCGGTGAATAGAGTTACTATACATGCAGATGTTTACGCGTTGTTTCTGTTAAACAATTTTTACAGAACGACGCGTTTTTTTTAATAGCTTTGCAAAAGTATTTTTATTGGTCTAGAGGGAAAAATAGATGTATGATCCAGCAGAAATTCGTAAGGAATTTCCTATTCTAAATCAGCGTATTCATAACAATCAGTTGGTATACTTAGACAATGCAGCTACGACGCAAAAGCCACTGTGTATGTATGAGATGCAACGCGAGATATACGCTCACTATAATGCAAATATTCATCGCGGCGTACACTATTTAAGTCAACTTTCTACTGAGAAGTATGAAGAGGCGCGTAGCTTAGTAGCGAGTTATATTAATGCTCCAGATAGACGCAGTGTAATTTTTACGAGTGGTACAACCGCGGCGATAAATATGGCTGCATACTGCATAGCCGAGAGTTTTTTGCATGAGGGGGATGCCATACTCGTATCAGAAATGGAACATCATTCGAACTTGGTATCTTGGCAGTTAGTTGCCAAGCGCTATAGGCTTCGAATCGTAAAATGGCCTGTGCTGGACAATGCTCAGTTGGATATGGATGCTCTTCCCTCCTTGCTTCAAAAGGGGGTAAGGTTAGTGGCATTGACGCATATATCGAATGTAACGGGCATTATAAATCCGATAAGTGAGATTGCAACAATACTCCATCGCCAAGATATCTTATTTTTTGTAGACGGAGCGCAGGGAGTAAAACATTATCCGATTGATGTACAGGCGCTTGGTGCAGATTTTTACGCATTCTCAGGACATAAACTTTACGGTCCTACGGGTATTGGCGTATTGTGGGGGCGCTACGAACTTGTAGAACATTTTGAACCATTTTTCGGAGGAGGAGAGATGGTTGGCAGAGTATCTTTCGATGAGACCACGTATGCCGAACTTCCCTATAGGCTTGAAGCAGGAACTCCCCCGTATGTGGAAGCCATCGCACTCGGGCATGCGATAGCTTTTTACAAGACATTGAATGAGGAGTTTGAGAATAAGATCTTAGAGCACGAGAATAAATTACTACAAAAAGCTTATCACGAACTTCGTTCGCTCGGCGCAGAGATTTATGGCTACACTCCAGAGAATGCAGCGATTCTCTCTTTTAATTTTCCACAGATACATCATTCTGATCTTGGAGTGCTCCTAAATCAGTTTGGGATAGCCGTTCGTACAGGTACGCATTGTGCCGAGCCATTGATGCAATCTCTCGGTGTAACAGGTACGGTGAGAGCATCGTTTGCACTCTATAATACAGAGGAGGAAGTACAGTGCTTTGTAGAGGCGGTAGAGCATGCAGTGAAAATGCTCTCGTAAAAGCAGTGTAAATTGCTTAATTTTGCAGGGAAAGTAATTCAACGTCAGTATTTCAATGGATGTAGCATTAATAATTGTTGTGTTAATCTGTTTGCTCGCATTATGGGGTGTGTTGTATTTTATCCCAGTGCGGTTGTGGTTTACGGCACTCGTCTCAGGAGTGCATGTCTCATTGCTTCAACTAGCGTTGATGCGTTGGCGTCGTGTGCCTCCGCGAGTGATAGTTCAGGCGTTAATTGGAGGCACCAAAGCAGGTTTGACTCTCGTTCGTAACGATTTGGAAGCGCATCATTTGGCTGGAGGTAATGTAACTAAAGTGGTACAAGCACTCGTGTCGGCTCAGAAAGCGAATATCCCTTTGAATTTTAAAATGGCGACGGCGATTGATTTGGCAGGTCGTGATGTTTACGATGCTGTGCGTATGTCGGTAATACCGAAAGTAATCAATACACCTCCAGTTACGGCAGTAGCAAAGGATGGGATACAGCTCATCGCCAAAGCGCGCGTTACGGTGCGTACAAATATTAACCAGCTAGTAGGTGGAGCAGGCGAAGAAACTGTATTAGCACGCGTGGGCGAGGGGATTGTTTCATCGATTGGTTCGTCTGTTTCGCATAAAATGGTATTAGAAAATCCCGATTCAATTTCGAAGGTAGTGCTCGAGAAAGGTTTGGATGCGGGTACGGCGTTTGAAATCCTTTCGATCGATATAGCGGATATCGACATCGGTAAGAATATTGGTGCAGTATTGCAACTTGATCAGGCGAATGCAGACAAGAATATTGCACAAGCAAAAGCAGAAGAGCGTAGAGCAATGGCTGTAGCTACTGAGCAAGAGATGAAGGCGCGTGCACAGGAGATGAAGGCGAAAGTTATTGAGGCAGAGGCGCAGATCCCCTTGGCAATGGCGGAGGCGCTACGTACGGGAAAATTGGGAGTGATGGACTACTACCAACTTCAGAACATTCAAGCAGATACAGCTATGCGCGAGCATTTGTCTAATGCGAATCCTACCCCACCTGCAACAATAAAAGGATAGCGAATTAGATGAAATGATTTTTTGAGGAAGGGACGCATTCAGGTTTGAGTGCGTCTTTTTCTTTACCTTTGGAGGGTAGTAAGTAGTAGTAGAGTTCTGATAAATAGTAATATGGATACAGAAGAACAAAAACTCGTACTAGAGGGGGGAGTTGGGGTGTTGCAAGATATATCGCTCCGAGGCGAGACCAGTCATTTGTTGGACGACGATGAGTATTGTATCGTAGATGCTTGCGACTGTGACTTTATAGATAGAGATCGAAATAGTGAGAACACTGCAAGAGATTAGCATTCACTTTTTTAAGTATGCAATATGGTGTGTAAGATATCGAGTGTTTTACTCTCTAACGAGATTTCTTGATGTAGGGCGATGTAGTGTATAATTCCTTTTAGGAGTTCCTCGCGTTCTTCGGCAGTGAGGGGAGGCATTGTGGAGGAGGGAGAGTGGAGAAGTAAGTCGAAGATTTCGGCTTGTGGTGGTGGTAAGAATTCTTGCGAAATATAGTGGGTATTTGTTTGAAACGCTCCTGAATTGAGATTGAAGACTGGGGTAAGGGTAGAGTAGCGCCCATAGGGATAAAAACCTAGTTGAGTGGCTAATCCGATTAAAAATAACTGAGGAAAGTAGAGTAGTTCGGCGGTTGTGTTCAATGTCCGCAGCGAGCTAGCTATATAGTTATATAGCGATTTGTCGCCAGGCATTTTTTTTAGACATTGTACTAAAATATCGCAGATAAAGATAGCGATACAGCTCCGAGGGAGATCTGTCTGTGTTTTGAATAGGGGAGTGTACGATTCTATTGAGAGCAACTCTCCGATGGGATAGGGAGGTGTTGGCAGGGAAAAGGTTGCAGAGAGGAGCGAGAGAATTTGTACAGCGCCCTGTGTGATCGAAGTGTCGGAAAAAATAAAGGATTTTACGCTCAGTGCTAGATATCCGAAATCGGGACTATAAACATGTAGGAGAGCACCATGTTCGTAGTAATCTGCTTTATAGAGTACAAGGATATCGCCTTTTTCCATTTAATGTATTACAACGAATTTTCCTGCGTAGGCTTGTTGTGACTTCTCGTGCGATATGAGAAGGAGGTATACACCACTAGCGACTTTATTTCCTCGTCCATTACGGAGATTCCAAGTAGCACGGCCACCTGCACTCTGTAGTTCGCATACAAGTTCGCCGCCACTATCTAGAATTTTTACGTAACTCTCGTCCATCAAGCCATCTATAGTAAGCAAACCGCCAAATTCGGGTCGTACGGGATTTGGGTAGATATGTACATTATTGAAATTTTCTGCAGCAAGGGTGGCGGAGGATACAAGCATATTTGCACCATTTTGTGTTGCGGCGTAAAGTTTTCCATTGGAACTATCGTATGCAAGATCTTGTATGAGATCAGAAGTAAGTGGCGAATTCGCTTCTTTGAATTCGTAGAGGAGTAATTTGCGGTTTGGGTCTACACAACGAATCCCATCCTTTGGAAAAGAAGTCCAGAGACGATTGCCAGGATCAACTACTAGATTATCTACAATACCTTTTTCGTAGAGAGCTGTTTGCCCGTCGTTTGGGTCGTGAATAAATACAGCACTCAGAGCGATATTTTTACCTTTGAGCATTTGTTCGGGTGTACGTGCGCGTACGAGACCGTCGTTGGTACCAATCCAGAGATCGTCTGTCGTATCGAAAGCCATTGAGAGAGGATGGGCTCCGTGGAACATTTGTTCACCCATTAAAAATTGTCTCGCGTGCCCACTTTCGCCCTGCGTAGCGAAAAGTTGTTCGGGATCGAATGCCTCCAAATCGGTTGTTGCTTGATTTCCTACGAGAAGGTTGCCTTTTTTCGATAATCTCATTGTTGTGATATCGTCTGTGTAGTCGCGATCTAGAGGAGTAGATGTAATCTCATCTTGGCTAATTTTCAGCAGCTTTTTCCCAGCGATCGCATAGAGGTAGCCTTTTTTGCTATCAGTAGCTAGAGCGCTTATATAGACAGGCGATACGAGATCTTGTGCAAAGGGAATGCCATTTTGAGTAGAGTAGTGCTTAATAAGTTCTCCGTTCTCGTAAATAAGAATGCCATTTTTTTTTGTAGCAATAGCAACGCGGTTTGTTTTTTTGTTTAGCAAAGCAAGCGATGTTACTTGTACAGGGTGATCGAAATAGACATTAAGTCCTTCGTCAGCAGATTTTTTAATGAAGAAAAATGGTACATCTGTTGTGCCTGCGGGATATGTTTCGCCATTGGTTAGCATCACCTCGTTGTTGCCCAATGCAAGTAGTTTGCTCGTATTTATAAATGCAGGACTTTGAGGAGAGAGTTGTGTTTGCGAACTTGCATTGTATAGAATAAGTCCGCGATGTTTACTAGCGATGTAGTAAGCATTTTGGTTGCTGGGATAGATAGCTACAGCTCGGAGTTGTTCATGAATGGGTCGTGAAAGATCGTTGTATAGTAAACTCTCTTCGCCAGTGAGTGTAATTTGTGCGATACCTTGAGCCTCAGGGACGAAAATTTGTTGTCCATCGAATGCAGGCTTGCCCGTACATTCAGTAGCTCTGGAGGCAATGCGTTGCCAGAGGTTATTATTATAGTACCAAAGTTCGTAGCCTATTGAAAGTTTTTTGAGAGCAATAAGGGCGTCGGCGTAGGATACAAGAGCGGTAATTTCTCCATTTAGATTACTTAGTTTTTTAGGAAGCGGTATACGTTCTTCGATTAAATCGAAAGCATAGACACCTTCCGAGGTTCCGATGAAGACTTTTTGTTCGTTTGCAGTAATGCAGAGGAGTTTTAGAGGATGTGTATTATTTGTAGCCCAGATACGACTCTCGTGTAAGAGTTTGTTCTGGCGGAAAAGATAAAGATACTCGTTGCTGAGCCCAAGGAGTTGTTCGTTTGGAATCGTTGTAAGGTGGGTGATAGGCGTACGAAGTCCGCGAGTAACCTGTTCTTCTAATAAGGAAAAGGTTAGGGCATGTGTATTAGTGGTGATATAATCGATACGTCCTGACTGGTAACTTACCCAAAATTCTCCGGAGGGAGCAAGTGCTACAGTTGCAATATCTGCGGCACTCAGAGTATTTAGTTTTGTGTAACGAGTCCGTTCGCCCGATTCAAAACGAAAGCGAAGAATGGAATTGCGAGTGAAATTGAGACATTCGTTACTATTCCATACTAATCCTTGGGAGGCATAGTAAGAAAATAAATCGCCCCACTGTCCAGGTTGGGCGAGTAGGGCGTTACTACACACAAAGGAGAAAAAAAAGATACTCAGTTGTAAAAGACGTTGTTTCATGGGCGTGGGTCAATAATATGGAGGAACTCGACCATTTTTTTTATAGCTAGTCCGCGGTGGCTGATACGATTTTTTGTGGTAAGATCGAGTTCGGCAAATGATTGTGTATAGCCTTCTGGGCGAAAGATCGGGTCGTATCCAAACCCCTGTTTTCCTGTAGGAGTAGTAAGAATTTCGCCGTCGACTCGTCCTTCGAATTGGTGGAGTTCGTCGTTGATAATAAGTGTAACCACAGTACGAAAACATGCGCGTCGGTCGGAGATATTGCTCAACTCATGAAGGAGTTTTCTCATATTGTCTTCGAAAGAGCATTGGTTGCCAGCATAACGCGCAGAGTAGACACCAGGAGCTCCGTTGAGAGCAAGAACTTCGAGACCAGTATCGTCAGAAAAAACGGGACAATGCAGGGCATCGTATAAGAAGCGAGCTTTTTGTGCGGAGTTTTCTTCTAGGGTTTGATAATCCTCGGGAATCTCCCCAGCGAGTTGCATACATTCACTTGCGAGGTATACATGATCTTGTGGGCGCAGGAGAGCTACCACCTCGTCGCGTTTATGTTTGTTATGCGATGCAAAGACTAAATCCATTCTAATCTATTGTTTAAATCTCAATCAATGATTGAAGTAAGCATGTGATCGATTTTTTCCTTGAGAAGGGAGTCAATGCTAGGTGAGTATTCGTTGTTGCACACTCCGATGTAGTATTTTATTTTGGGTTCTGTACCTGAGGGGCGTATAAGAATTTGCGAACCTTTATCTGTCACAAACTCGAGCACATCAGCTCGTAGCGTAACAGGAGTCAGTTCTTGGTTATTCTGTAGGTTTAGGCTCTCGCCAGTAGTATAGTCGGTAAAACGCACGACTTTTTCGCCAGCAATTTCGTGAGGAGGAGTGGTACGGAGTTTTCGCATGCGCTCGGCGATTTCTTCGAGGCCTTTACTACCTTTTCGTACTAACGAATGTTGTGTGTGTTTCCAATAGCCAAATTTGGCATAGATATGTAAAAGGATCTCGTGCAAGTCGGTTTTGTGTACAAGAGCCCAAGTGGCAAAATCTGCGAGGAGCAAGGCTGCTTGAACAGCATCTTTATCGCGTACCGAGGAGCCTACTAGATATCCGTGACTCTCTTCAGCTCCCATAACAAAACGATATTTTGCTTCGGCGAGTGCAATTTCTTGTGCGATATATTTAAACCCCGTGAGAACTTGTCGCATTTCTACCTTGTAGGCTGCAGCAATAGTATCTAAAAGGGGAGAGGTAACGATGGTCCGTACCATGAAACGCTTTCCTTTGTTGCGACCGAGCTCCTTTTCTTTTTCAAGAATGTAGTAGGTAAGGAGTGTAGCTATTTGGTTGCCATCGAAGCGAATGAGGTCTCCTTGAGCATTACGCGCATAGAGCCCGATCCGATCGGCATCAGGATCGGTTCCGAGTACTATATTAGCATTCGTCTCTTGTGCGAGTAGTACTGCCATGCTCATAGCCTCGGGATCTTCGGGATTTGGGGAGTTCACGGTAGAGAAATTACCATCGGCCTCCTTTTGTTTATTAACGACGTGTATATTTTTGTAGCCTCTCCTTTTGAGTAATTGTGGGATGAGGTTGCCTCCAGTGCCATGTATGGGAGTATAGACAATAACTAAATCGTTCGCTTTTGTAGGAAGCTTTTGTAGGCAATAGGGGCTTGAGAGCAGAGAGCTGAGATACACCTCGTCAATCTCATTGCCGATTCTCACGATATTGTTTGGATCGCCCTTGTGCTTGATCTCTTCGGGTTTAGTAAGAAGATGTACCTGTTCAATAATCCCCTTGTCGTGAGGAGCCACAACTTGCGCACCATCGCACCAATAGACTTTGTAGCCGTTGTACTCTTTTGGATTGTGTGAGGCCGTGATAACAATACCTGCTTGACAAGCGAGAGTACGCACTGTAAAACTTAGTTGAGGCGTTGGACGTAGACTCTCGTACAAGAATACTCGTATTCCATTGGCTGCTAGAGTATCGGCAGCAATCTCGGCAAAGCGACTACTATTGTTGCGACAATCGTAAGCAATAGCAACGCGGAGTTCCGTGGCTTGTGTGTAGTAATTGTGGAGATAATTGGCGAGCCCTTGCGTAGCTCGAGCTACAGTGTAGATATTGAGCCTGTTCGGTCCCACACCCATTAATCCACGCATTCCCCCAGTGCCGAACTCGAGATTCGAACCGAAGGCTTCCTGCAGACCTGCGGGATCGTTTTCGAGTAGATATTGTACGCGCTCGCGAGTATCCGAATCGTATTCATACGAGAGCCACTCTCGTACTCGCGACATCACTTCCTCAGATATCTCCATCTATATTAGTCTTAGTCGTTAAAAATAATTCAACTTGTAGAAAGTGCCGTTGTCCTTAGCTAATAAGTGATGATAGCAAGCAGAGACTCCTTCCATCCAATTTTGAGCGTTGAGATGCCAAAGTGCACGAGAGTAGGTAGAATCGAGTACGCTAAACGATGGTCGAGGAGCGGCAGCTTTCCATTCCTCAGTATTGATAGGAACGATGGTGTTGGATGTTCCAGCTAGATAGCGTATAAAACAAGCGAAATCGTACCAAGAACAGATCCCGAGATCTGTATAGTGGAAGACTCCTCGTTGGGTGAAACCAGAGGTAACAATACTAGAAATGGCATTAGCAAGATTACCTGTCCACGTAGGAGAGCCGCACTGATCAGCTACTACCCGCAGGGATTCGCCAGCTAAGCATTTTTTGAGAATGGTGCGGAAGAAGTTTTTTCCGAAGTAGGAGTAAAGCCAACTCGTACGCAAGACTATCCCAGTTTCAGTATTGAGCACAGCAACCTCGCCAGCATATTTGCTTTGAGCGTATATCCCTTCAGGATGTACTACTGCGTGTTCGTTATGAGGGGAGTTGCCAACACCCCCAAAAACATAATCTGTGGAGATGTGTAGGAGGGCGATTCCTCTTTCGGCACAAGATTCTGCAAGCTGACGTACAGCGTATGCATTAATAGCAAAAGCTAGATCTGGATGGTTTTGTGCGGCATCGACAGCAGTGTAGGCAGCACAATTTACAATCCATGCAGGTTTTTCGCGCTCTAGGAATTGGCGAACGGCTCTCGTGTCTTGTATATCGAGAGTATTGTGATCTAGATAGAGTACATCGCTAAACGCTTTTTGCGCTTGCAATGTGCTCCCAAGTTGCCCAGAGCTTCCAGTTACAATCACTTGTGCCACGTTAAGCTTCGTTAGATGTTTCGGAATGTTTGAGGAAGTTGGGGTGCTTCTTGTCTTTTTCTGATACAATGATCGCTTGTTCAGGAATTCCCCAATCAATAGCCAGAGTGGGATCGTTGTAGGCGATACCTTTTTCTGCAATAGGA
The DNA here is from genome assembly GCA_965240855.1 of uncultured Bacteroidia bacterium. Classification (GTDB taxonomy): domain Bacteria; phylum Bacteroidota; class Bacteroidia; order Bacteroidales; family CAJPTX01; genus Bacteroides_D. The sequence goes on from CBDEMG010000012.1 coordinate 64,053, forward strand.
TTCCAAAAGGCGTCGCATTTGTACTGTACTACGGCGTGTGGACTGTGTACGGCATAGCCATGTGCAAACCCATGAGGGATGTAGAGCATGTTGTGTTCGATAGCATCTAGCCATACGGCTACGTGCTGCCCGTAGGTAGGCGAGGCTTTTCGGACATCAACAGCGACATCTAAGATTTTCCCTTCTAAAACTCCCACCAGTTTTGCTTGTGGGGATGGGGGAAGCTGAAGATGGAGTCCACGGATAACTCCATAGGACGACTCGGCTACGTTATCCTGTACAAAAGTATTTTGAAAACCGAGGGCATCCCATCCGAGAGCATTGAAACTTTCGAAGAACGCACCTCGATTATCTCGGTGTATAAAGGGGTGTACAATAAAAACCCCTTCTAATGCAGTCGCCTCAATTTCCATTCTATTTCTTCTCCCTTTTCAATATCATTTGTACTATATCAACGACCATGCAAAATTACGACTTTTCTAAATGCAGTTTTACGGAATGTTGGGTATAAGGGAGAGAAAGAAAGGTATGACAAGAAGAAAGAGGTAGAGAGGGGATAGCCGTGTAACTCTTCTTGGAAAAGCTTTCGACTTTTTTGTTTTCTATAATTGAAAATAGGAGAGGATTTTTGTGTACATAGGGTGGTATTTTGTAAAAAAACGGGGAAATCTGTCGTATTTTTTGGCACAAAATTTGATAAACTCATTTTATCGCTATATTTGCACGAGAGTTTAACGTAAAAAGTAAGAAGCCTATCGAGTGATATTTACGTAACCAAGCATTTGCAGACGTGAATACTTCATATTCAGAAACCGAGAATGTAACTCTCATAGCAGAGTTACAGGGAGGAAGTGTGGAAGCGGCCGAGCATCTTTTTGCCAAATACGAAAATCGGTTGCACAATTATATTTTATCGTCGGTCAAAGACGATACGATAGCTCGTGATCTCCTTCAAGATACGATGCTTAAGGCTTTTGTATCGATCAAGCGAGGTCAGTATCGTGAGGACGGTCGTTTTGAGCCTTGGCTTGTGCGCATTGCTCGTAATGTATTGATGGATCATTATCGAGATCGGAAGCGTTTTCATCAGGTACACTCAGATCGCGAGGTCTCGATGCTCCCAGATACGTTTGCTTCGAATGTAACGCCAGATACCGAATTGTTAGCTTCGCAGCAACGTACACAGGTACGCGAACTCATACAGGAGCTTCCTGAAACGCAAAAAGAGGTGGTGATTTTACGCCATTTCTTAGGGTTGACTTTTCAAGAGATTGCAGTACATACGGGTGTGAGCATCAATACAGCGTTAGGGCGCATGCGTTATGCCCTCATTAATTTACGAAAGATAGCTTCGGAGCACCAGATTCTAGATTTTACGAGGATCTAGTGGGGAGGGAAGAGACTGTATATAACTCTTGGAGTTGGGTATTAACCTAATCGGAGAGTAGGTGTGTTTGTAGCTTCTCTGATTTGAAGAGGCTTGAGGTGGACGATATGAGTCTCAATTCTGAGCAAATACCTAGTCACTCTGTTGGTGTGTTTGGTGACAATAAATTTTAATGCATCTTGTTTAACCCATGTTAATTCGGAAATAAACATTAGAGGAAATGGAAGAGCGGCAAGACGTAGATATTCGAGAATTGAATACACGCATCGAGCGGGAGAGTTCTTTTGTGGATATGCTTACGATGGAGCTCTCGCGAGTGATAGTGGGTCAGCGACATCTGGTAGAATCGTTACTTATCGGATTACTTGCGGATGGGCATATCTTGTTGGAGGGAGTTCCAGGTCTGGCAAAGACGTTGGCGATAAGTACCCTATCTCGTAGTATAGATGGGCATTTTGCTCGTGTACAGTTTACGCCAGATTTGCTGCCAGCAGATCTTATAGGGACTATGATTTACAGTCAGAAGCGCGAGGAGTTTGAAGTAAAGAAGGGACCTATTTTTGCGAATTTTGTGTTGGCGGACGAAATAAATCGTGCACCCGCCAAAGTACAAAGTGCACTGCTAGAGGCTATGCAGGAGAGGCAAGTAACGATAGGAGAGACAACCTATAAATTACCAGCTCCGTTCTTAGTACTTGCAACACAAAACCCAATAGAACAGGAAGGAACCTATCCTTTACCCGAGGCGCAAGTCGATCGTTTTATGCTTAAGGTCGTTTTGGATTATCCGAAGAAGGAAGAGGAAAAATTGATAGTACGCCAAAATGTAACCGGAACGTTTGCAGAGGTTCGTCCTGTGATAAAACCAGAAGATGTTTTGCGAGCTCGCGATCTTGTACGTGAGATCTATTTGGATGAAAAGATCGAGCAGTATATTGTAGATATAGTTTTTGCAACGCGTCGGCCGAGTGATTATAACTTAGAGAGTTTTGCTCCGATGATAGGTTTTGGCGGTTCGCCGCGTGCAAGTATAAGTTTGGCACTTGCTGCTAAGGCATACGCTTTTATAAAACGTCGAGGCTATGTAGTTCCTGAGGATGTCCGTGCAGTGAGTTTGGATGTATTACGTCACCGTATCGGTTTGACCTACGAAGCTGAGGCAGAAAATATAACTACGGAACAGATAGTAACGGAGATATTGAACAAGGTACAAGTGCCTTAATACGGAGTGAAGACCGTTTTGGGTCTCTTCTAAGAAACTAAAGAGCGAGACGATGGAGATAGACGTGGGAAAGACGCGCGAGTTATTGAAACGTTTGCGTCGCATAGAGATAAGGGCACGTGGGCTCTCGCATCAGATATTTGCAGGTGAGTACCATAGTGCTTTCAAGGGTAAGGGTATGGCCTTTAGTGAGGTACGTGCCTATCGTTACGGCGACGATGTTCGTAATATAGATTGGAATGTAACGGCACGTTTGCGCGATCCATATATCAAAGTTTTTGAGGAGGAGCGCGAACTGACGGTTATGCTTTTAGTTGATGTGAGTGGATCTCGGAAATTTGGAAGTGTCCAGCTAACTAAGCAAAATGTTATGACGGAGTTGGCTGCTATCTTGGCTTTTTCTGCAATACAAAACAACGACAAGATAGGCGTGATACTCTTCAGCGATCGTGTGGAACGCTTTATTCCTCCGAAAAAGGGGCGTAAGCATATTCTGCGTATTATTTGGGAATTGATGAGTTTTCAACCCACGAGTCGTCGCACGGATGTAGGTTTTGCTTTACGCTATCTAACGAATGTCATCAAAAAGCGTTGCACGGCATTTTTGTTGAGTGATTTTGTGGATTATGACAAAGACGGATTCGTTCGCTTTGTAGATCCCTTGCGAATTGCTTCCAATAAGCACGACTTGGTGGGAGTACGAGTATATGATCCACGCGAAGAAACTCTGCCTGACGTTGGTTTGCTGCGTCTGTGCGATGCGGAGACGGGAGCATTGCAATGGGTAGACAGTTCGAGTAAACAGGTTCGTTTGGCTTATGCCACCCAAGCACAGGAGCGCTTACAGGTACTCCAACGAGTATTTTCGCGAGCTAGAGTAGATTGGGTGAGCGTGAGTACGGATCAAGATTATGTGTATCCCTTGATCAAACTCTTTAAGAGAAGAGGATAGATGCGAGAGAGGCGGGACTTAAGTATGTATATATCCTTGCTAGGTGTATTGACGCTAATTGTGAATCTTGGCGTACGAGCACAGGAGCCCATAGCAGAGCGTAGAATAAGTAAGGATTCGGTAGAGGTAGGAGATTCCATCTTGTTGACTTTCAAAGTACAAACAAGGAAGGGTGCAGAGATCTATCTCCCAGAACTAACAGATACCATAGGAGGCGGTTTTGAGATATATTCCCCTCCGTATTTAGATACTTTGCAATACAACGATAGTGGTTATGTAGCGGAATGGCATCTCCCTATTGTAACTTATGATACAGGTTGGCGCGTAGTGCCCGATCTTCCACTTTTAGTGATGTACAATGGTCGCTCGGATACGTTGACGACGGGCGTAACATTGATTCACGTATCTTTTGTACCATTGGATGAAAGTTTGGGAGAGCTTGCACCACTACGCGATCCCTTGGCGCAGCGGATCACATTTCGTGAGTTATTTCCTTGGCTTTTAGGAGGTTTGGGTATAGTGCTCGTTGGCTTGGGGGTATATTTGTGGCTGCGCTATCGTAAACGAGGCATACCATTTTTTGCAGCGACTCCTAAAGATAATCGTCCTCCAGAGGAGATAGCCTTGTCGATTTTGCAAACCCTTACGATGCAGGAGGTTTGGCGTAGAGAGGGGATGAAAGTCTATTATACGGGTATAACCGATGCTTTGCGAGGTTATTTAGAGGCGATTTGGCGAATGCGAACGCTAGAAGAAACGACAGCTGAGATTGTAAGGGCACTGGAAGATATTTCTGCGTGTAGCCTCCAGCACCGACGTGAAATTCAAGAACTTTTGGAACGAGCGGATTTTGTAAAATTTGCTCGTTACGAACCATTGGAAACAGAAGCACGTAGTGATGGGATGCTCGCCATACGTTTGGTTGAGGAGATCGCTGCTTTGATGGTTGAAATGCAAGCAGAGAAGCAAAAGCGGGAGAGTGTGGTAGAAGAGAAGAAATGTGAGCAAAGTAGCAATAGTGAGAAGGAGGTATAGATGATTTCATTGGAATTTGCTAATCCCGCCTTTTTGCATTTATTGTGGTTTGTGCCCATTCTTTTAGCTTGGTATATCTGGCGGGAATACGATAAGAAGGGAGTAGTAGTGTATCCGAGTTTTTCGGAGCTGCCTCGTGTGAAAAGTGTTACAGTATGGCGACGTCATATTCCATTAATATTTAGATTGTTATCTATAGTGTTTTTATCTGTTGCTTTAGCACGTCCACAGAGCTTTAGTAGTGAACAAACCTCTACAACAGAGGGGATAGATATAATGTTTTCTTTGGATGTCTCGAGTAGTATGTTGGCTCGGGATTTTGATCCAGACCGTATAGAGGCTGCAAAGAAGATCGGAATTCAATTTATCTCCGGGCGTCCTTCTGACCGTATGGGGTTAGTCATCTTTGCAGGCGAGGCTTTTACGATGTGTCCGCTTACCTTGGATCACGCATCACTTATCAACCAGTTTAATGCTGTTCGCATGGATATGTTAGAGGATGGTACTGCAATAGGTTCGGGATTAGCGATGGCAGTAAATCGTCTCCAGCACAGCGATGCGGTGAGTAGAGTAGTAATCCTGCTCACGGATGGAGTGAACAATCGCGGAGAGATCGCACCCTATACGGCTGCAGAAATCGCGCAAACCTATGGAATTCGTGTATATGTAATAGGGATCGGATCGATGGGTACAGCACCGTATCCTGTGGATACACCTTTTGGAGTGCGCTACCAACAAGTAGAGGTACAAATAGATGAACATTTGATGCGGGAGGTGGCGGAACTAACTGGTGGTGAATATTTCCGAGCTACGAATAATAAGACATTGGAAGAAATTTATGCGAAAATAGATTCGCTAGAGAAGTCGAAGATTAATGTGGATGAATATCTTCACAAGAGCGAAGAGTATTTGATGTGGGGGATATTCGCTTTCGTCTGTGTGCTACTCGAAGTTTTGTCTCGCGCCTTTTTGCTACGTCAGTTACCTTAAAGTACAACTTTAGCTAGAGCGATTTAGATACTACTATGTTTAGATTTGCGAATACAGAGTACTTGTGGTACTTATTTGTGCTCCCAGTGTATATTTTCTTGTTGGTTTATATGCGGATGCGTCGTAGGCGTCGCGCAGAACTTTTTGCTTCATCTGTTTTGTCCTCGCAGCTAATGCCTATGGTTTCTGTGGGTCGTTTTTGGTGGCGCGGAGTATTGCTCGGTATGGGATTATTGTTCTTGGTATTGGGTTTGGCGCGTCCGCAGTTTGGACTGAAGCAGGCAACACAACGCCGAAGTGGCATTGAGTTGATGGTTGTACTAGATGTTTCGCGGAGTATGCTTGCCGAGGATGTCCGACCGAATCGGTTGGAACGAGCAAAGCTAGAAATCTCGCAGCTAGTGCGCAATCTAAAGGATGATCGTATAGGTTTAATTCTTTTTGCAGGGAGAGCCTATGTCCAGTTACCGATCACAAGCGATTATGCTTCGTCGTTGATGTATATTTCTCAGGTAAGTTGTGATATGGTATCAGAACCAGGAACTCAGCTTGGCGAGGCATTAGATTTGGCAATGAAGTCGTTTAGTCCTCAGACAGATGTAGGTCGGGCGATAGTAGTAATATCAGATGGTGAGAATCATGAAGGTAATCCGTTGCAAAGGGCAGAAGAAGCGGCTAATCTAGGGGTAAGAATATATACAGTGGGTATAGGTTCGCCCGAGGGTGCTCCGATTCCTGATGCACAGGGAGGTATGAAGAAGGATCGGGACGGGAATGTGGTAATCTCGAAATTGGATGAGGTAACGCTCTCGCAAATAGCTGGTAAGACAGGTGGAATATATATGCGTGCGGCAACAGTACAATCGGGCTTGAAACCGATAATGGATGATTTGGATCGTTTGCAACGTGCGGAGCTGGAGCAAGTAGTTTACTCGTCGTATGATGAGCAGTATCAGCTCGCTTTTGGGTTATCCTTTTTCTTTTTTGTAATCTCCTTTCTTGTTTTTGAAAGGAAACATACGTGGTTCAATATAGACAAACTCTTTAGAGAGAAGTAGTATAACAGATGATACGACAAGTTTTTTTAGGAATATTGTTGTTATTACTAGCTTTCGGCGCATTGGGTCAGGAGGCAGCAAAATTTCTTCGTAAAGGGAATGGTGAGTATAAAGCAGGGAAGTATTATGAGGCGGAGTTAGAGTATCGCAAGGCTCAGGAGTTGGATGGCGCAAGTAGCAAAGCGCAGTTTAATTTAGGTGCGTCATTGTTTCAACAGGAAAAGTATGATGAGGCTCTAAAGAGTTTTCAGGGGTTAGCTGGTCGTACGGATTTAGATGCTTCGGTACGAGCAAGTTCGTTGTATAATCTGGGTAATACCTATTTTAAGCAGAAGCAGTACAAGGAGAGTTTAGCTGCATACAAAGAAGCGCTACGTCTCGAACCCGATAGTAAGGATATAAAATATAACATGTCAGCAGCGCTGCGAAAATTGCAAGAGGAGCAACAGCAGGATAAGAAAAATCAGGATAATACAGAGAATCAGGATAAAAAAGATAAAGATAAGCAGGGAGAGGGGAAAGATAAGCAAGATGATCAAAATAGCGATCAGAATAAGGATCAGAAAGATAAAGGGCAACAAGATAAGGACAATAAAAGCAACGAGGATAAAGATCAGAACAAGGAGCAACAACAGCAACAAAGTAAACCTCAAGACGGGAGTCAGGGGCAAGATCGTAAGGAGAAGAGTACGATGAGTCAGGAAGATGCTGCACAATTATTAAAAGCGCTAGAAAACCAGGAGAGTGCCCTACAGGCCAAGATACAAAAGGAGAAAGCGAAAGCGGCTGCTAAGGTCAAAAAGACAGATAAGGATTGGTAAGAGAAACGGAAAAAAGTGTGGAACTATGTCTTTAAAGAGAAGCGTTTGGCGAAGTTTGTTGTTTTCCCATTTCTTATTGTTCGTTGTTGTAGTTTGTGGTCAGGATTTGCAAGTAGATGCACCCAAAAGTGTGTTCGCGGGGCGTCCTTTTAAAGTGAATTTCACATTGACGGGGAATAAGATAGGGGAGTTTAAACCTCCGGTTTGGGGGAAGATCTCTGTATTAGAGGGACCTTGGCAAACTTCTTCGCGTCAAATGGAGTGGATAAATGGGCAGACAAGAGTTTATGTTTCTACCACTTTAACTTATGTCTGTCGTATAGGAGAAACGGGAAGTTTTGTAATCCCTTCGGCCAGTGCTACCGTTGATGGTAAGGAGGTGAAGAGCGATGCTTTGCCGATAGAGGTAGTGGATGGTGGAAATAGTGAGGGGAATGAACCTAGGAGTAATGCGAATGGTCGCGATAGCAACCGAAGTGGTGATTCGGATGTTTTTGTGACGCTCGATTTGAGTAGCAATGAGGTATATCAAGGACAGGCAGTGGTTGCTACGATGAAGCTTTATACGCGTATAAGTTTGGCGAATATTGAGGATATCCATTACCCTGATTTAAAAGGTTTTTGGGCAAAAGAGGTGGAAACCCCGAGAGAGATATCGTTTCGTGACGAAGTGCGCAATGGCAAAGAGTACCGTGCGGGAATTTTGCGTCAATATGTACTTTATCCACAGAAGAGCGGTGAATTAGAGATAGAACCCCTTAAGGCAGTAGTGCAATGTAGAGCACCTAACACTCGTCAATCGTTCTGGGACGAGTTTATGGGGATGTACCAAGTGGAGAATCGTTCTTTATCTAGTTTGCCGCGGAAATTGAAAGTATTGCCTCTACCCACGGGCGCCCCGAGTAGTTTTGCAGGAGCAGTAGGGAAGTTTGATGTGAAGACAAAGATCGACAATACGAAAGTAAAGACGAATGAGGCAGTAACGTATACAATAACCGTAGCGGGTACGGGCAATTTACAATTGCTTTCCAAACCAGAACTGCAATTTCCGACCACTGTAGAGGTTTTCCCACCAAGGGTTGTGGAAAATTATGGATTAAAACAAGGGAATCAGACAGGAACAGTCGCTTATGAGTATGTGTTGATACCTCGAGCCCCAGGGAAGATAATGTTACCTGCTTTTGAATTTTCTTTTTTCGATCCGTCGTCGCGATCCTATAAAACAAGTATGGGTGAAGGGTATGAACTTGAAATTGAAGCTGATTCTACGCAAGTGGTGTCACGAGTTTCTGGGGCAGTATCGAAGGAAGAAGTGGAATATCTAGGACAGGATATTCGGCATATTTACCTTGGCACACTTGTTTTTGTCCCGATGGAGGAACGGATTGTAGGTACGTTGTACTGGTGGGCAGGATTGTTTTTGATTGTAGTGATCTTTTTAATACTTTGGATTTTCCTTCGTCGTCGCCAAGCTTATGTAGCGAATATCACTTTGGTACGAGGTCGTAGGGCAGGACGTGTGGCAAGAAAACGACTACAGAATGCGAACAGATATAAGAATCTGGATGCGAAACAGTTTTATGAGGCATTGGAACGTGCGATTTGGGGTTATTTCTCAGATAAGTTATCTATTGATTTGGTCGATTTATCATCTGATGGAATTCGTTTGGCTCTAGTAGAACAGCATGTACCAGATGAGACAATTACACGTATTCAACATCTAATAGCTTCTTGTGAATATGCGCGTTATGCACCTCAAACCTCGAGTACTAGTCAAGATGAGCTTTATAGTACGGCACTAGTGGCTTTTGAAGAATTGGAACATTGGTTGAAGGTACGAGCAATGAATAAGAAATAGGAGAGAGGGAGTGCGAGATGAAAGCGGTTCGAACGTTATTGGTATTGGTTTTATTGGTATCGTTGAGTTTTGGTAGAGTTCTGTCGCAAGAGGGGGAAAAACGAAATTTACAAAATGAGCGTTTTTTGCGTGGGAACGAATTCTACGAGCGTGGACGTTATGATAGTGCTGTACTGGAATACGAGGCGATACTCTGCGACTCCCTAGTTCATGAGATGTTGTATTATAATTTGGGGAATTCTTATTTTCGTTTGCAACAATATCCGAAAGCTATTTTAAATTATGAGCGCGCATTGAAGTTAAATAGTCGAAATGCGAATGCGGAATTTAATTTGGCATTGGCTAGAACCTTTACGGTAGATAAATTGGTAGTGCCAGAACCATTTCCGTTGGTCTTTTTATGGAGGAGTTTTTGCAATGGATTGTCTTTGCGAGGATGGGTTTGGTTGAGTATCTTAGCGTTTTTCTTGCTTGCGCTGAGTATCCTATTGCTCCGTTTTTTCGTCTCGCGAGAACAGTTTCGCCGTTTGTTGTTTGTTCCGAGCTTATTCCTATTGGTATTTGTGATGAGTGTGTGGATGAGTGTATATCTGCAAAATCGCTCACTAGCACACGAAGAAGGGGTAATTATGCAACCCGTGGTATCTATAAAAGGATCGCCTGACGTGAGTTCGAAAGATTTGTTTTTATTGCATGCAGGAACGAAGGTAGAAATATTGCAGCACATTGGGATCTGGTATGAGATTGCCATTCCCGATGGGCATCAAGGCTGGGTTGAGGAGAATGTCTTACAAGTTATATAAATTTATCAGTAAGCGAATTATAAGCATATGTTCGTATGTTACAAAAAAAGTATAGAGAAATTAAACTTGCTATAATCAATATTATGTTAACTGTCGTATTGTAGCCACAATATTCGCTCCTACAAATCATTGATTTTCAAATGAATAATCATGTGATAAGGCTCGCTTGTCGCGAGGATGTCGTCTGCTAAGACCCCAATGTTGGTACGTTGGGCAGAAAAACGGATAGGGCATGCCCTGTCCCTACAACCCAGAATCGCTTGTCGCGAAGATGTCGTCTGCCAAGACCACGGGGTTCACACCGCCGTGCTAGAAAGACTCACCACCGCCATGCGGCGGGTGGGCAACCCGCCGCTAAGAT
>CBDEMG010000013.1:0-7022 GCA_965240855.1 uncultured Bacteroidia bacterium
GTGCTAGAAATACTCGCCCCACAAGGGGGCTTAAGTAGGACCCGCTTGTCTCGAGCATGCTGTCTGCCAAGACCCCAATGTGGAAACTTTGGGCTGATGGTAGAACCGCGTGTCGCGAGCACGCCGTCTGCTAAGACCGCCGCTAAGATTAACGTGGAGGTTTCACCCCCACGAACACCAAAGACAGGATCGCTTGTCGAGTAGTCGCCCCTCTGGCGCAAGGAGCGTCTGCTAAGACTTACGTTCCGAGCGTTTATGGATACTTCCCCCCCTTTTTTTTTGCGTCTATAGCCTATTTCATAATGAAACTTTAGATTGTTTTTTTTTGTTTATAAATCATTGAATATCAATATATTGCATAAGTGAAACTTTTTTTTAAGAAATGGAACAGGGATGGTTGTATTATGTCCAATCTTTGACTTGCTAAACGCAAAGAATAATATAGTAATGAGAAAAATGAGTTTACGCCTACTAGCATTGCTGGCGATAGGCATGTTGGTTTGGTTACTGCCAAAGAGTCTCTGGGCAAAAGATATGATTATAAAAGAGACCTACACTGGTGGTGTGCGTGTGAAATATCAATTTCACCATCATGCAAAAGTCTTTATGTCGGTGAATGGAGGAGCTGAAAAACCAGTAAGAAAATATTTTACAGGAGAGTACGCATTACCAACAACTGTAAAGTTTAGAGTAACAGAGAATACTACCGTATTCAGAACTAATTACGAGTTGGCGACTTCAGATGCAACTTATTCGGTGGAGCTGGAAAATTGTGAGGAATTAGAACAGTATGAATTTATTCACTATGAAGGAAAATCAGCGAAGATAGAGCTAAAAGGAGCAACTAACTTGTATAATCTAAGATGTGATTATATAAAAAGATGTGGCGTGGAATTTAAGGCTTCCAATTGTCCTAAATTAAAAGATCTTGGAGATAATTGGAACGTCTTTAAGTCACTGGATCTTACAAATGCGGGATTAAAGGAAATTAAAGGCGAAAAGTTGGAGGAAGTGAAACTTAGCTCTTGCAATGAGGTAGAAAAGATTGTTGGGAGTAGCGTATTGCAAAATATAGAGGCGACGAACTGCCCTAAGTTAGCAACAATTGAAGGCGTGAGTGCTTTAGAGAACTTGCTGCTCGATAAGTGTCCCTTAACGGCAATAGATCTCAAGCAGTCTCGTAAATTAAAGAGTCTTGAGGCTAAAAATTGTGCAAATTTAGCGACAGTCAAAGCTGGTAGCGAACAATTGACTAAACTCGACTTAAGCGGTAGTGGGAAAGTCTCCAACTTAGACATTAGCGATTGTAGTAAATTGAAGATGATAACTGGCTGGGAGTCCTTTGTGAGTAATCTGGAGGACTTGAGAGTCAACGGTTGCTATAATTTAGTAACAATAGATGCTAAGAAGAGCAGTAAATTAAAGAGCCTTGAGGCTGAAAATTGTACAGTCTTAGCGACAGTAAAAGTGAGTAGCTCTGCGTTAACTAAACTCGACTTAAGCAAAAGCACGAGAGTCCTCACCTTAGACATTAGCGATTGTAGTAAACTATCAACGATAACTGGCTGGGAGTCCTTTGTGGGTAATCTGGAGGACTTGAAAGCCAACAGTTGCTCTAGTTTAACAACAATAGATGCTGAGAAGAGCAGTAAATTAAAGAGCCTTGAGGCTAAGAATTGTGGAAAATTAGCGGAAGTGAAGGTAAAGAGTGAGGCATTGACAAAATTTGACCTTTCTGGTTCGCCTACGAAGACAATAGTGATTAGCGGTTGTAAGAAGTTAGGCACAATAGCATGTTCAGAGTCGTCTTTAGAAAAGTTGGTGTGCAATGATTGTACGAGTTTTAGTGTAGATAAGCTTAAGAATTTGCTTGAGGGTGGGGCTTCTAAGTTAGAGGTTTGTGAAGCGTATCGCGTGAGTTTACCAGCAAGCCTCACCCCAGGTACGAGTTTGAAGAAACTAGATCTTTATCAAGCAAAAGGACTTACTTCGTTTAGTGTAAAAAGCTCATCGAATCTGGAATATTTAGACCTCGACCAAGTGAGCAGTTTGAAAGAGCTCAATGTATTGAATGCGAAAAAGCTGAAAAGCTTGAATTTTAACCAAACGGGTGTGCCTCGAATTAATTTAGAGGGGCTGGAAAAGCTCGAAAAGGTGGTACTACCAAACCAAATCACCGCTCAGAATTTTGCAGATTTGGTTTGCCAGCTTCCAAATCGTCTGCAGTTATCTAAAGATGGCGAACTTATACGAAAAGGCTCTGCATACTCAAGCTCAGATAAAGCGCTTATTAACGGTAAGGAAGCGACTCTAAAAAGATGGAGACTTATGGAGAACGACCAAAATATTACTCAGCAGTGTACCTCTGAGGTGAGTTGTGGAGAATTTACGATTCCTTCCAATCCAGATGCGGTGCATCTCTCTGTTGGTAGTGGTACAACAAAGTTCAAGGTAACCGTGAAAAAAAATACGATGCTTTGGATAGGCGAGTCTAACGATGTGAAGCAATATAAAAGAACGCAGTATCTAAAAGTGGGAGAGTATGAAATAACTGAAAATATAAATGAGATCCATTTCTTTGCACAACCGAGCGCTATTACTAAGATTAAAGTAGTTAGCAATAACGAAAATGTTAAGAGCATTGCCCTTACGAGAGTGCCTGCATTGGAAGAGTTGGATTTCGAAAAAGCTACGAAGTTGACAAAGCTAGATCTAAAGCAACAAAGTGAACTAAAAGTACTCAAAATAACGAAGGCAAGTGGGCTCTCTAATCTTGACTTTTCGAATAACAAGAAACTAGAAAAACTTGAGGTTTCGGATTGCGGCTTAACAGGAAGTTTAGATTTCTCTGCACATACTGTTCTGAAAACTCTAGACTTGGCAACTAATAAAATTTTTAGCATAAAACTAGGCAGTGCACTTACATACTTAAGACTTCCGTATAACCAAATAACCACCTTGGATGTAAGTATGGCTACAAAACTAGAGCATTTAGCTGTTTATAAAAACAAGATAACAGATATAAAATTTGCTACTGACAAGAAAAATTATGAATATATAGATATTGAAGATAATGTAATATCATCGGTGCTTTTGCAAGGTGCAGTGAATCTTCAGAATTTTATTGCAAATCGTAATGCGAATCTTGCAACTTTGGATTTACGGGGTTGTGTAAAGCTCAAAGGGGTGCAGATAGGCGGTTGTAAGGCTTTCAATAATATTTATGTGACTGGCGCAACAGAGTGGTTCTTGCACGATTGCAGTGCAATAAAAGAATTGTACATCTATGGAACTACCCTCAATGCGAACCAATTAAGCAAACTTTATTGCAAATTGCCCAATGTAAGAGATGGTAAGCTTAGGGTAGTTGATCTATCGAATCAAGATAATTTGAAAGAGGCAAAGAAGAGTGGTACGAGCATTGCAAAAGGCAAAGGCTGGAATGTGCTGGATAGTAAAGGGAATACCTTCACAGGTAGTACCATGAGCTGTGACGACCTAGTGCCTAGTGGTGTGCCTATGGTAAAATTGAACCTTGATAGAGGAAAGACAACAGTTAAGTTTAAGACGAGTGATAAAAAACTCTGGATTAAGGGCAAAAGTGGCGAGTTCGATTTCGAAGAGGTAGAAACAGGGCAACTCCTAACTCGCGATTTTGATGTTGAGCCGCTGGGGATCGAAATCCATGGTAAGCTTACTTATTTGAATATAAGCGGAGAAAGTAAAGTAAAGGGGCTAGAGATTCAGAATCACGATTTCTTGACAGAGCTCAATGCTTCGAATTGTAGCGCAATGAGTGATATCAAGTTAGGTAATATGAGTAAGCTTGAGATACTCAATGTGAATAAATCTAACGTGAAAGAGTTAGTGCTTGCAAACTTCCCAGCTCTTAAAGAGTTGAATTGTGCAGGTAACCAATTGAATGAGTTGAATCTTTTGCACAATAAGAAACTCGAGAAGGTTGATTGCTCGGACAATGCTACTTTGAAGGCTATACATGCATTGAAAAAAGTAGGTGCGTCTCCAGCGCCTCTTAAAGAGCTTAAGTGTTATGGCTCTGGGTTAGATATACCAGCCTTTAACGAGTTATTCTGTGCCCTGCCAGATAGAGAAGCTTCGGCAAAAGGTAAGCTTTACGCAGTAAATGATCTTGCTGAGGGTAACAAAAAGTTGGAGCCATCTAATTGCTATCCATCGCGTGCAACGAAAAGAAACTGGGATATCTTCTATAAAGACGGAAAACCCGCGGCTCTTGGCACAGAGGATGGTAACAATGCTTGTCAAGCAACGAAAGTGACCTCAATTACAGTAGATAATGTTACGATCCAACACAACGATTCGAAGGAGCTATTCGCTAAGATTGAGCCCCCGTCTGCAGAGAACAAGGAGGTGACTTGGACTGTAAAAGAAGGTGCTGATAAGGTAAGAGTAGTTGATAATATTCTTGTTGGAGTCGCCCTAGGAACTGCAACGATTGAATGTGCTGCACAAGATGGAAGTGGCGTGAAAACCGAGTTTACGGTGACAGTAACAGAAAAGCCAGTTGAGAAAATTGAGATAACTGCAAGTATGGCTCCTCCGTACAAAATAGGAGATAAGGTACAATTTAAAGCGAAGGTAACGCCAGAGGGTGCTACGTACAGAGATATTACTTGGTCGCTAGATGGTACTACGGCTACCATAGATAATAGTGGCTTGTTTGTGGCTAAAGGTATTACCTCTTCGCTTATGGTTATTGCTCAAAACAACAGTACTGAGCATCCGAAAAAGGCAGAATATCAGGTATCGATTGTATCTTCCGATGTAAAGGGGTTGATTCTTTCTCAAGATGAGATTAAGGTAAAAGTGGATCGTAAGAAGTATTACGTTGGTGTAACGCTAGATCCAGCCTCTGCATCTTGTTCTGGTACAATAGATATAACTGCTAACCCAACTGCTGTTGTAGCTGTTAAGTGTACGCCTAAAAAGGATAAAAATGGTCTTAACATTCAGCCATTTATGGTAGAGATCGAAGGGATACTAGAGGGAAAAGAGACTACACTTACCATCTCGCCTTCTGATTATCCTAGTGTAAAAGCTGAGTTAAAAGTTAAGGTTGTGAAAGCCACTGAGCTTGTAGATCCTACAGATATAGACCTTGCAAAGCGCATAACAGCTGTGGTGGGGCATCCGCAAAAAATAGAAGCCACTGTGCAACCTGTTGGAGCAACGAATAAGACGGTGTTGTGGTCGGTAAAAGATGAAGTGAGTGCTGAAGTGCTGCGCATAGATACCAAAGGGAACATCACTCCTTTGAAGGGAGGACGTGCTACTGTCGTTGCGCGTGCAGCAGGTAACCCATCGATTGAGAAGGAGTGTATTGTCGATGTGACTAAGGAGGTAGATGTGATACCTGCAGATGCGAAGAAGGCGGTTACGCTCACAGTGAAACAGAGCGAGAAGCTCCAGTTGAAGTTGGCTGGTATAGGCGAAGTTTATATCAAAGCTGCAGATAAGGCGCTTCAGTATGCACTCTCGAGTGAGTATTATTCTATAGAAGTAAACAGCGAAAAGCCAATAGTTGAAATCTATGGGGTTGTATCGAAGTTAGAAGCTAAGGATGCGGGCGATAAAATAACAGGGATTCAATTCACAGAGGAAGCAAAGATCACCGAGCTTGATATTCATGGTAATGCAATCTCGACCTTGGATCTATCGAATCAGTCGAAGTTAAAGATGCTCAACTGTGCAAAGAACAAGCTTACAGCTTTGAATTTGGAAAAACTAACAGAGCTAACGAGCTTGCATTGCGGACAGAATGCGGCATTTGCAGAATTGAATCTCGCAGCGAATGTAAATCTTGAAGAGTTGTATTGCGAAGGGCTACATCTCAAAACCCTCAATCTTGGCGCTAATGCAATGTTAAAGAAGGTTGTTTGCTATGACAACAGCTTTACAACGCAAACATATAACGATATCTTCTGTTCATTGCCAACAGCCAATGGCGTAATAATTCCTGCTAAAGAGAAAGTAACAGGAAGCCAAGATCTTACCTATCAGGCATTGTTGCAGGCTTCAAGTGGTATTGCTACGAAAAAGGGTTGGAAAGTACAGTACGAAGACAACACTACAATAGAGACCACGGGAACACAAACAGAATGTGCGAACAAACCTGCTACGGGCATTACGGTAGCGCCTCTGGATGTAGCTGTAGGCGAGACGAAAAAGATCGATTATAAACTAACACCTAACGGGGCAACGGCGAAGGTGACCTTTAAGTCGAAAGACGAGAGCATCGCAACCGTAGATACTGAAGGTAACGTTAAGGGTGTGAAAGAAGGTTCGGTAGAGATTGAAGTGAATACGGACGTGAGTGGAGTGAAGGGTGTATGTAATGTAACAGTGAAAGCCGCAAAGCCCACTCTAGAGGTTAAGCCATTAACAGTAAAAGTAGGCGAGACGAAAAAGATCGATTATACGCTACAGCCTCTTGGAACAACGGCGAAGGTGACCTTTACATCGAAGGACGCGAGCATCGCAACCGTAGATACTGAAGGTAACGTTAAGGTCGAAAAACGAGTTTTAAATAAAAGAATATCAAAATCGGAAATCATTGATATAAAGGCTATCGCAAAACCTGAGCCCGCACTTTTCGGCAAGGCGCTTCTCGGCAGAAAAATCCTTAGCGTCGGCCGAAAAGCCAAGTATCTGATTTTTAAATTTGACGACACATCAAAACTGATAATCCACCTTCGCATGACGGGAAACCTGATTTACATTGACGGCTCTTCAAACCTAATCATCAAGTCGGACGAAAACGGGTTACCCAGGCATGCGCGCGTGATTTTTAACTTTGATGACGGCACCAGACTATTCTTCTGCGATCAGAGGAAATTCGGCAGACTTTGGTTTTATGGGAATGGAGAGAATTACACAAGTTGCGGTATAAATAGACTCGGGCCTGAACCTTTAAGTGCAGAATTCAGCGAAGATTATCTTTGCAAACAGCTTGCAAAAACTCAGAGACAGGTCAAGACAGTTCT
>CBDEMG010000014.1:0-6898 GCA_965240855.1 uncultured Bacteroidia bacterium
AAATATATGAATGGTATCAAGCGACTCTATGTCAAAATACGAACCTGCCTCGATGCAACTCGCGCCTAGCTAAACTTACGCCTTCGGAACAAGACGTATGGTTTAAACAACTTCTTACGGAACGACTAGAGAGCCGTGCACAACAAATAGAACAGGATCGCACCGCCTGCGAACTAGATTGGGAAGAGGCATTCTACCGATCGTTGGCACGAAGCCTTGGTCTAAAAGTTAATGCAGAACCGATGCATAGGTTAGCAAGAAGTATACCGTTTAAGAACCTCTATAAAGTACGAGACTCAAGATTTGCCATTGAAGCAATTCTACATGGACAGTCTGGGTTGTTACAACTCGTCCCTAAGAACGAGTGTGATGACTATACGCTCGAGCTTCTAGATGAATACAACTACCATGCAACAAAATTCAAGCTCGCGCCCCTCGGAGAGCTAGGTTGGAAGTTTCTACGCCTCCGTCCTACGGTCTTCCCCTCTATTCGTATCTCTCAACTGGCGGGGTTACTTGTCCAAAAAGAACATCTTCTCTCAAGTCTTCTCGAGAGTGAAACGCTTGGAGAAATCGAACAAATCTTGGCTGTAGATGCCGACTTTTACTGGAATTCGCACTACAAGTTTTCTCAAACATCGCGAAATACACAAACGAAAAAACTAGGAAAAACGTCACTTCAAACACTTCTCCTCAACTCTGTCCTCCCTTTTCGCTATGCCTATAGCAAGAGTCTTGGAAACGAACAATGTATTACCTCGACATTAACGCTTTACCATAAACTCCCGCCCGAACAAAACAGTATTATCCGAAATTATAGCGATGCAGGACTACATATAGACTCAGCAGCTACGAGTCAAGCCATACTCGAATTACATAAAAACTACTGTCTCCGCAATCGTTGCTATCTCTGTCCCGCTTGGTGCGCCAGAACCTAACACTACCCTAATTTTGAGGGTGGGTTTATCGGCGATTTTTTTAAATTAGCAGATGTAACATAAAAAGAATCAAAATGCGGAGATTGCATCTATTATTTTGTCTTATGCCTTTGTTGCTAGTCTTAGTGTCATGTAAAGATGATGATTATATTGGGCTGCAAAATGGTAACGAGAGTACTAGTCGATTCATTGCAGATTCTATTACATCGGAAAAAATCTTAGCAGAGTAGAGTTTGAACCATAGCGCACTAAGACAGATGCGCGTAAGATAGCAAAAGCGTTCATAAAAGAAATATCGGGCACTCTCTTACGTAGTGACGAATTCGAAGTAAATGGAATAGCAACCAATAACGGATCTCCATTATATGAATTGAGAGGAGAAACAATGACCTTTATTTCCGTTATGGTCTTACAAATATTTTAGATATACACTATTAAACTCTTTAGTCATGAAAAGATATCTCGTATTATTATTGAGCTTATGTTATTTCATCGTATTGGGGACAGGTTGTAAAAAGAAAGTTGGTAATGATATACATCCGATAATTGATGGAGAAGGTGGTATAGCATACTACGTTTTGGCTTACTACATTGCAACATCTTTCCAACAAATAAGCTATTTGGACAATACAGAAACCATCTTTAGATGTTTTATGGATGCAAACCATATACAAAAGAAAGAGAATGGAAAACTCCTTCCGCAATATTTGATGTTAGCAACAGAATATGGCGATTATTATAAAGAATACTATAGGGCACCTGGACCTCTCCCAAGTGTCCTAATCAATATCGAAGGTTTCAAGATTCTAGAAAAAACTGGACAAGAGCTAAAAGATGTCTCTGCGCTTTTTACGATCCGATATACAAATCTTAAAGAAGTACTAGATTCTGTAAAGAAAAGAGGCGTGTATAATAGCTATTATAACGACGTTTTCAAGATCTCTAAAAAGGTAAATGAACTAACTCGGTACGACCTGAAATGGCTTCCTCAAAGGTTCCAGTTATCTGCGAATCTGGATATGAAAACACATAACTATTTTCTGGAAATAATCTATAGAGACAGAGGACCAATGCAATATCCTCTGAAATAGTTAGTATGAGTGCAAAAACTGAACCTAGAATTTTGCACGACATGTAAAAAAAAAACGCATTTTCTTTACATGAAGATTGCGACATGTAAAAAAAAACGAGTTTCCTTTACATGAAAGAGTGCTCATTTTCCATAAATGGTCTCCACTTGCTCTATCTGCTGTGGCGAAAGGTCGCGGCTACCTTTGGTTATGAGTTCTATAAGATCGCCATTTAAGTAGTAGTTCGTACGTCCGAGTTTCTTCTTTTGCAAAAGACCAGCCTCAACTAGCGCATTCAGGTAGTTGGTTGCGGTAGGGCGCGTAATTTCTACTCGATCCATAACAAACTCTATTTTGGTATAAGGGTAGCTAAACAGATTGTTGATCAATTCGTGACTATACCCCTTTTTCAGCACCTCCTTGCTTCTTATCTTGTACTTCTGCATCAAAACGACGATTCCCTTCACCAGAGCAATCGTATCGAGCGCGGTCTTTTCTATAGCTAGCAATATAAATAATATCCATGCTTCCCACTCGCCTTTTTCTCGCACGGTCTGAAGCAGTTCGTAGTATTTTGCCTTATTGGCAATGATATAACGACTTAAATAAAGAATCGGGAGTTCTAACAAATCGTTGATAATAAGCATCAGAACGTTTATGATACGCCCCGTTCGCCCATTGCCATCATAGAATGGGTGAATGCTCTCGAACTGATGGTGTACAATGGCCAATTTTATTAGCGGATCTACCCCATCCTCTCCAGTATTAATATACCATTCAAGATTTTGCATATACTCCACAATGGCGATACTATCTTGTGGCGGGGTGTAAACAACAGTGCCGTGTGAAGTGCGCAAGGTTGTACCTAGCAAATTCCGAAAACCTGCAGAATTCAAGACCAACTTGCTCTGAATCTCCTTTATCATATTGCATGTTAGGAAGCGTTGCTTCTTTACACACTCAAAACCAAACTTTACAGCATCTGCATAGTGTAAAACCTCTTTACTTGTGGCCGTTACTGCTATATTTGTCGAGTCAAGATTTGCAACAAAGAGCTCGTCCTGCGTTGTAACTATATTTTCTATCGCAGAACTATCCCGAGCTTCTTGCAAAAGGAGTGTGTTTATCAGGATCTCTTCGTTAGGTATCGTATGTGCCACTCCCTTCAATTCCGCAAGGGCACGTGTTGCCTTATTCAATTGCTGTAATATCGGCTTGGTTTGCACATCTATTGGCAACGGAAGACTAGGTATTACATACATCGCGCTCCCCTCCCTAGTGTAATAAACAAAATACGTAACAATAACACTCACATTATAGATACCTCACAAAGGTACTTGTTTTAGATCCGAACTATCACAGGACTCCCCTTACCAAAACTCTTATTGTAACTTTGTATGCAAAGCATGGGAGGTAGTAGTATGGCAAGGCTCGTTGTATTGACTGGTGCGGGGATAAGTGCAGAAAGTGGTATTCGAACTTTTCGCGATTCCGATGGCTTATGGGAAGAGTACCGTATCGAAGATGTCGCGACAATCGAAGCTTGGGAACGGAATCCAACCCTCGTACAAGAATTCTACAATGCTCGTCGCAAGCAACTACTCTCGGCAGAACCTAACACGGCCCACTTAGCTCTAGCAAAAGCACAGGAATGGGTAGAAGTCTGTATCATTACACAAAATGTCGATGATCTCCACGAACGTGCAGGGAGTAAACATGTGTTGCACCTCCATGGGGAACTCAAGAAGTCGTGTTCCGAACGTAATAAGCAGCTGGTTTACGACATAGAAGGTTGGGAGCTTAAAATGGGCGAAAAGGCAGAAGACGGGGCGCAACTCCGTCCATTCATTGTCTGGTTCGGAGAGGCTGTTCCACAAATTGAGCCCGCGGTAGAGCTCACTCGTACAGCCGACTATTTTGCTGTAATAGGAACTTCGCTCAATGTCTATCCTGCAGCAGGACTTACATCCTACGTACCCGAGAGTACTCCAATTTTTATAGTAGATCCCAATGCTGTAAATGCTCCGAGACGCGCAGTAGAAAAAATCTTTCAACAACCAGCCTCACAAGGAGTTCCCAATATGTTGAACTATATAAAAAGTCTGCTACATGAGTAAAAGCCTCGTCCTAACAATTCTTGTACTTATCTTGCTACTCTGCAATACGCTCCTAGCACAGCAACGAATTAATTCGCCCGCCTCGCATTTTCAAGGTGGAATTATGGTGGGAGGCGTTGCCTCGCAAGTGGATGGCGACGACTACGATGGCTACCACCGCTTTGCACCCATTGGAGGCTTTTGGGTCAAATACAATTTCAAAAAAAAGCATGCACTCCGTCTAGAGTTTCGCTATATCGGGAAGGGGAGTCTGCAAAACGAAGGTACTGGGGTAGAACGTCGACAGGTATACAGCATCTCGTTGCACTACTTAGAGTTACCTCTTTTGTACGAGTACTATCTCTTCTACAAATTCACGATGGCTTTTGGTGTTAGTGCTGGCTACTTGCTTACGGCTCGCGAGTCAAATCGCTATGGTAACCTCCTCAGTGGGAGACGAAAAACTTTTCTCCCATACGAACTAGCAGCCCATGCTCGAGGCACTTGGCAATTTAACAAGCACTTCGATCTAACCCTTGGCTACTCCTACTCCATTCTCCCCGTACGAGGCGTAATGGCGGGATGGTATGGACGTAATGGACAATACAACAATATCATCTCCCTTGCTGCAAACTATACCTTCTAAAACTACTCGGTGCTTCGAACGCTGCTTACCATACGATGCTATTTACCTCTCTCCTTCTCGCGTGGTACGAGTCGCATGCTCGGCAACTACCGTGGCGCGGCACAGGAAATCCGTACCACGTATGGCTTTCAGAAGTTATCTTACAACAAACTCGTGTAGCTCAAGGAATTGCCTACTACTACAATTTCCTAGAACAGTTCCCCACAATCCATGCACTCGCTGCTGCAACACTCGATCAAGTATTGAAATGCTGGCAAGGCTTAGGATACTATACACGCGCACGAAATCTCCACAAAGCGGCACAACTGGTGGTAGAAAAATATGGCGGTGAGCTCCCTAGCAACTATCTAGAACTCAAATCACTCCCCGGGTTAGGTGCTTACTCGGCAGGTGCTGTGGCATCTTTTGCTTTCAACATACCCGTCCCCGCCATCGATGGTAATGGCTATCGTGTTTTAGCGCGTTACTTCGGCAAATTTGAACCGACTACGACTGGAGCAGGGCAACGCGTATTTCGCAAACTTTGCGAGGAACAGATGATTGGGGCGCAGCCAAGCGACTTCAATCAAGCCCTCATCGATTTTGGCGCTTTAGTCTGTATCCCAGGGATCCCACGTTGCCAAGAATGTCCTCTATCCTACTCCTGCTACGCCCATAAACACCAAAAACAACTAGAACTCCCCCTTAAAACGCCTCCCATCAAATTACGCATTCGGAACTTTCACTACCTCGTACTGCTGGATGGCAAGTATACTTATATCGAACAGCGCACAAACAAAGATATCTGGCACTCACTCTATCAATTCCCACTCATTGAGGCAGAAGAGTGTATGGAATACGCACAGCTATCGCGATCACAGACATTCAAACAACTTATTACAGCTGATTGTACTCTTATAGAGGAAACTCCCGAGAGTGTACAAAAACTCACACATCAAGAGTTGCATCTTCGCTTCTTCATTCTCAAAATTATAGGCGGAAGCACACTCTCAGCGCCCTATCTTCACATTGAGCAGACAAGCATAACAAACTACCAAGTGCCTATCTCCATCGCCCGTTTCTTGACATCAGAGGTTGCAAAACGCTATTTTTAATTCCTATTGTTTCGGGTAACGCATCCACGTAACTTTGTATACAAGTACAGAATGGGGAGGTATCACATCGCCTTTCCCCACAATGCCGTAGCCAAGATGTGGGGGCACAATACCGATAGCTTGCTGTCCTGGAGCAAGATGCAATAAGAGTTCTTCGAAACCCACTGTTTGTTTACGTTTACCTATTGTAAGCTCCAGAGGATTGATTGTATCTGCTCTCTCACACAGCGTCCCATCCAAAAGTTCGAGTGTGTAAGCTACTACAACATGCACTCCATCTCGAGGACGAGCTCCCAATGCCGAACCCCACACCTTATAGTACATACCCCGTCCATCGGTAAGTATACTATCCAGCTCATTCCGACGAATGTATCCCTCTATTTGTAACTCATTGTGCGCTGTACTAAGCTTATTCGCATGCTCAAAGATCTTCTTTTTATCTACTGTACCACTATTCTCTTGTGGAGGTACATCGCTACGAGAAAGGCACGCCCACTGTACCATACCTATCGCGATAAAGATAGCGAAGAGCACATACCGAACCATCAGACGCATACGATCCTGCATAGAAAAACAAGATTATTTTGTGTAAAATTAGAGATTATACAGCGTCAGGCAAAATATTACACAGGCGTGCATAACACGTATATTTCTGCCGTTATTGCACTGCGATTTTTTTAAGTGTTTTGATACTGCCACTAAAATGCCCCATCTAAGGAAAATTTAAATCGCTCTGCTCTCTTTCCTTCTATTAAGAGCTATGCGAGATCGAGCTGCATCGCAAGTCCTACGAATATTCTCGCAAGTAGTTTTGGTGATTTCTGAGAAATTATTGGTGTCCGGTAAACTATTTCCATGAGGGCGAAAAAACGAGGGTGCGGCAAAATCGCTATAATCGCATCTGAATCTATATGCGCCAAAGGCGTAACGGGTGAATTACGTTTTCGCTTCTATGACAAATATTCAGTGCGCCAAGCTCCGATATTCCGCGTCTTGGGGTCAAAGGTCACACCAATGCAGACTATTTTTTTACCCTCTGCGAGGTAACGATTGG
>CBDEMG010000015.1:0-27210 GCA_965240855.1 uncultured Bacteroidia bacterium
ACCCCAGAATCGCTTGTCGCGGGTGTGCTGTCTGCTAAGACCACGGGGTTTCTACCGCCGTGCTAGAAATACTCGCCCCACAAGGGGGCTTAAATATACACGCTTTGCGCACTCACCGCCCCTCCGGCGTAAGGAGCGCTTGTCGCGAGCGTGCTGTCTGCTAAGACCCCAATGTGGAAACTTTGGGCTGAAAACGGACAGGGCATGTCCTGTCAGTACAAAGACCCATCTATTCTACGGCGGGTGGGTAACCCGCCGCTAAGATAAACTCGCTTGTAGCAGTCACGCCGTCTGTTAAGACCTTGTCGCGAGTTATGTTGTTTGCTAAGACAACGCAAATAAGGCAGTTCTTGTCTACCTTACAAAAATGTTGATTGCTTTCCGTTATCAATCAGAAGAATTTTTAGACAAGAACAAAAAGCAATTTTAGGATACTCTATAAGCCGAATTCTGTAAGTAGCACATCGAGGCTACTTGAAGGTTATTTATCTTCGCAATGCCTAGGCGGCTATTGCTTTCGCGATCTACCCTCCTACTGTTCTCTTACAGAGAAACACTGCGGAGTACAGCGCAACAAAATTACAGTAGGTATACTTGATCTTGCACCATCTGGAAACCTCAGTTGCGGTATCGCTACAACAACTCGTGAGCTCTTACCTCGCGTTCTCACCCTTACCATTTTTCTGGCGGTACTTTTCTTCAGGTTTTACATAGCTTTGCAACTATCTTACCGTTAGTAAGCAGACTCTCCTATGGTGTTCGGACTTTCCTCACCGCAAGTACGGCGCAACCTTCCAAGTATCCTAAAATTGCCTTGCAAAGATACGTTGATTTTAAGAACATCGCGAGGGCAAGTTTACGTAATACGTAGAAGACTACTACTTCTTTGCAATAGGAGTGTAGCGTATATATGTTCCATCCTCTTGTAATACTATCAAATCAGGCTTTATTACAGTTGTAATATATTGAAAACTATCTACAGTTGTGTCTTGTAATAATTCACTCTCGGTATTTATTGTTGTAGATACTGGTTCCTTTTTTTGGTGAGTAGAAAAACTGCTGCTAGTAGTAGGTGGAGGATTTAGATTAGACGATTTCTTCTGCGTAATAGCTTCTTGGTTTGTATGAGACATTGGATCTGTCAGCCAAATAGAACCCTTACCTAATAGAAGCCACTCAGGATTTAACTTAGGGAAGCGAGTAAGTATTTTACAAATTATAGGATACGACGGATAGTTTCTCTCGCCAAGCAAATGACTAACCGCACTTTGATGTATCCCTAGCTGAGATGCAAAATCTTTTGCGCGTGGTCCTACTTCTCTAATGAGTTGTTTAATGCGTTCACCTATTTGAAGATTAGGTTCTTCTAGATGTAAATCCATAATATACAATCCTATAAATACAAAAGACTTAATAGTTACAAAATTAACAAACAGTATCTAATTACAGAGAGCATAGATGTTATATTAAATTACTGTTGTAACTTAATATAAAAATTCTCCATATATAACCACATATAAAAGCTTGTTGTAGAAAATGAATAGATAAGACATAACTGATTAATAATATGTTAATTATGCATAGTTAAAAATGTGCATGGATACAGGAAATAGATCCAACAAGATTGTTTGATAATACTACTCCCCTACTACTCTAAGTCGTCACAGCGTAGGAAAAAATGCGGTCCATAACAAGCGAATAAAGAAGGGTATATTCAAGATTTATAAACTCTATGTATATACAATTATCTATAATTACATATATAATTGTGTATTTCTTTATCTGTTCTTATTATGTACTAGAAAGCTTTTCTTTTACGTTTAGTAATAAACGTTTTTTTTCATGGGCTTTATTTCAATAACTAAAACCAGAAAACCGCGACAGTTCCATTATATCCCGCGTTATTATAACGAACGTAAAGAACGTTTGCAAGCAATAGTGTCACGTATACAAAATTTGCAAGAAGATAATGACACCATAACGAGTGCAGCACTTTCGCAAGCTCGCTTAGAATTAGAATTTCGTGAGGCAAGAACCAAACGAAAAGCAAAAATTGTGAGACAACAGCGTCGTCGGACAATTATAATACTAGGGGCGTTATGTCTTTTACTTTATATCTATTTTAGACTTTAAATTATGGCAGATATTATCAATCTCCTACCCGATAGTATAGCCAATCAAATTGCAGCTGGCGAGGTAGTACAGCGTCCAGCATCGGTTGTCAAGGAGCTCTTGGAGAATAGTATTGATGCAGGGAGCACACAAGTAAAATTACTCGTTTATGAGGGAGGTAAAAATGGAATTCAAGTTATAGATAATGGTTGTGGGATGTCTCCTACTGATGCCCGTTTGTGTTTTGAACGGCATGCGACCTCAAAGATACACCAAGCCATCGATCTAGAATCGATTACAACACTTGGTTTTCGAGGTGAAGCACTCGCTTCGATAGCCGCGATTTCAGAAGTTATACTTGTAACACGAAAAAAGGAAAGTGAGGTGGGGATAAAGTTAGTACTCTCGGGATCTCGTATACAAGAAAACGCGCCTATAGCTTGTTTACAAGGTGCTAGTTTTTTAGTTCGCAATCTCTTTTTTAATGTTCCTGCCCGACGTCGGTTTTTAAAAAGCACAGCTGTGGAATTAAAACATGTTACCAACGAATTCTTACGCGTTGCGCTTGCACATCCAGAGATTGCTTTTCAGCTTTATCATCAACAAACTACAATCTATAATTTGCAGATAGCCGATCTTAAATCGCGTATATTACAAATATTTGGCAAAGATCTTGATAAAGCACTTATCCCAATAGAATTAGACGCCCCTTGTGTGACGATTACGGGCTTTGTTGTAGATCCAATTAATGCGACTAAGCGATACAATGAGCAGTATATGTTTGTTAATAATCGGTATATGCGCAATTTCTACTTTCATAAAGCAATTCTTAATGCTTACGAAAGACTTTTACCGCCAGAGGTCGCGCCTTCTTACTTCCTCTTTTTTGAAGTAGATCCTAGTACTATAGATGTAAATATCCATCCAACAAAGACAGAAATAAAATTTCAGGACGAGCATTTAATTTGGGAATTGCTCTATACTGTAACGCGTCAAACGCTAGGTAGAAATATTACATCTGTAAATAATAATTTACAAACATCATCTTCTTCTTTTACTTCAAATCCTACGCTCGCAAATTTTCTAAACACTCCAACTCCACCTAAAGAGGCTAGCAGTTGGAAACCGATGCATATCGAGTCTAAAGAACAACCGCCTCATACAACCAGCGTATTTTTGAACACAAAGGAAACCTTACCTTCGTATACTACTCTTCATTACGACGATTCTTACCTAGTTGTCATTGTGGACGGAGTGCTTCGTATTATAGATCAACATCGTGCTCATGCGCGAGTGTTGTATGAACAATTTACCCGTACATCGCATTTTGCCATTCAACCCTTATTGTATCCATTAAAAATGGAACTTATCCCGTCCCAGAAGGTCGGGATCGATGCTTTTGTCGAGAAAGTGCGTTCTTTTGGTTTAGATATTAGCCTTGATGCACAACGAAATCTTGAACTACGTTCAATTTTTCAATTGGGAGATAATAAGCTTGATCCCGAATATTTTTTGAGTACTTTGTATGAAGAGTTTACCGCCACGGATACCTTGTCTTTTGAGTTACAACGCTCTCGGATACATGTAGCCTTTTCTTTTGCGCTTGCATATCGTTATGGATTTCGCCTCTCTGACGAGCTCCGTATAGATTTAGTAAATCAGCTTTTTGCTTGTAACGAACCGATGTTGGATCCTCATCGACGCCCTACGATGTTCTCTATTGATAAAACTTTGATACAAAGAATGTTAAGAGCTAAAAGTTAATCTTCTGACGATCATAATTCTTATCCTTTTCGCACTAGACGTAGGGTTAGCTCACTGAAATTCTCTTACTTTGTCAGACGGAATACGCACAAAATTTTAATCTAACTTCTTGAAGTAAAGAATACGTTTTATGCAACCATTTCGCGGCGCTCTGACACACTATCCGGTCGTGTCTAATTTGATTATAATCAATATCCTGCTACTTATGGCAACTTGGGTAGCTGAACGAACCTTCCATATAGATTTGGTAGACATCCTCGGTTTGCATTATCCAGCTAGTTCACATTTCCGTCCTTATCAGATTGTTACTCACCTCTTTATGCATGGAGGTCTAACGCATCTTTTCTTTAATATGTTTGCTCTTTGGATGTTTGGTCGCATCCTAGAGAACCAGTTAGGTAGCAAACGTTTTCTTTTTTACTACCTCTTTACAGGACTTGGTGCAGCGGGTGTACATACACTTGTCAACTATATCGAGTTTTCTAGTCTTCAATCAGAAATTGAACAAGTTCTATTACAGCTCACACCAGAGACTTTGTCTGACTTCATTACGCAAAAATTCCCTCAATACTATTCTATATTTTATGACAACATTATCTCGCAATGGACGAACGATCCCAACAATAGTCAATACCTCTCTCTTGCACAAGACTATTTTCGTCAGTTGCTCTCTGTGCAGATGGACATTCCTACAGTAGGCGCCTCAGGTGCTGTCTTCGGCATATTACTCGCTTTTGGGATGATGTTCCCTAATGTTACGCTTTATCTAATTTTCCCGCCAATCCCTATTAAAGCCAAATGGTTTGTTTTAATCTACGGAGCTATAGAACTTTACCTTGGAATCTCTCAACCTGGGAGTAGTATAGCACATTTTGCACATATTGGTGGTATGCTTTTTGGTATCATCCTCATTTTATATTGGCGTCGTTATGGCTCAAGGTTTCACGTATAAGACTCAGTTGGATTCTTGGATTCGTCGTAGAGGTCTCCCTCGGATTTTGGTATACTACACTCTTGTAAACATTTTGGTATACCTTATTGAGTTTTGTATTGCACAATTGGGAATTCTTACTGCACGCGGCGATGCCTCCTTGATAAATCTACTTGCTCTTCCCGCCTCACTCACTGAGTTAGTTAAGCGACCCTGGACATTACTCACCTACATGTTCTACCATCAAGGTTTTTTTCATATTCTTTTTAACATGCTTTGGCTTTGGGTCTTTGGTCGCATGTTTTTACAACACTATACTCCTCGTCAGTTTCAGTGGGTCTATATTCTTGGAGGTCTATCTGGTGGACTTGCCTACATTTTGGCTTACAATACATTCCCGTA
This sequence comes from uncultured Bacteroidia bacterium, assembly GCA_965240855.1. Taxonomy (GTDB): domain Bacteria; phylum Bacteroidota; class Bacteroidia; order Bacteroidales; family CAJPTX01; genus Bacteroides_D. The sequence continues at coordinate 5,210 of CBDEMG010000015.1, forward strand.
TTTCGCCTCAGTTCTACCATTTTCTTTGGCACTCGGAGCCTCTGCGTCCGTTATGGCTATTACGCTTGCAGCTATTGTCGCTGCTCCTAATGAATTGGTGTATCTTTTTGGCATACTGCGTTTGCGCGTTATTTGGGTAGCCATTGGGATTGTTGCGATCGATTTTTTTAGTATTACACAAAGCAATTCTGGTGGGCATATAGCGCATTTAGGAGGAGCTCTCTTTGGCTTTTTGTATTCCTATTTCGGAATACATTCGCGAGTAAAAGCAACGTACAAAAGAGGATTCTCTATCAACTTTTTACCTCTTCTTCTGAGGTTAAAGCAATTTTTCGCCCCTTGTCCAAAAAAAAAGAAAAAAGATACCGCTTCGGAGCGCGAGAAAGAAATTGAACGTATTCTAGCCAAATTGGCAAAAGGTGGTTATGCTTCGCTCTCCAATGCTGAAAAAGAGAGACTTTTTCGTCGTCAATAATGTTACGATCATTCCGATCCTTTTTTCATACACTAGGACACTCGCTACTTTTATTTATAGCATTCTTACTATCACTTGCGCTCTTTCTCGGTTCGCTAGCGCCTTTTATTAGCCCTAAGACTTTTTCATTACCTAATTTCTTTGCACTAGTACTCCCCTTTCTTTTTTTTGCTAATCTAGTCGTTCTAATTTATTGGTCGCTGCGTAGTCGTCTTAGTGCCTATATTCCCCTCTTTGGGCTTTTAGGAGCTCTTATTAGCTATACCAATCGGATCTATAACAATCTTACTAACTACGAAGTGCCAACCGAGGCTGCAAAAGAGTTAAAGATCCTCACATACAATGTAAATCTCTTTCATCTTTATTCGTGGGCAGATACGCCGCCCACTTTTCGCGAGATTGCACGAGAGATCGAACGCGTAGAGGCAGATATTGTATGTTTACAAGAGTTTACGACTTCAGACATTACTTTTCCAGATTCTCTGGCACGCAAGCTTTTTCACAAAGCACAACGCGTTCACTATACCCAGCATCATGCCCACTTACATCATGGTATAGCACTTTTCTCGCGCTTCCCCATTGTGCACAGCGAAGTATTGTCTTTTGACGAATCCTACAATGCTACGATTGTCGTAGATCTCAAAATTGAAAACGATACGGTACGTGTGTACAATTGTCACTTCCAATCTTTTCGACTCCATCGCAATAATATCCGATTTATTCAATCACCACAACTTGCTACGAAAGCGAGCTTTCTCTTTGAAGTAAAAGATATTTTGAAAAAACTCCATACAACCTTCCAACAACAAGCAGAACAAGTTGCTAAGGTAAAACAACATATTGTACAGTCGCCTTATCCTACAATTGTATGTGGCGATTTCAATACTACCCCATACACCTATACCTATTCTCAACTCTCCCGTGGGTTATATGATACATTCTTAGAATATGGACGAGGTTACGGAGCTACCTTTTATACATTCCTACTCCCTATGCGTATAGATTTCATACTGCACTCCCAAGGTTTTTTCCCCACCGAATTGCGAACTCTCCCTCTTCCTTATTCCGATCATTCGCCTGTGTTTGCAACCTTACGACTGAAAATTTACAACTAAACATGATTTATCGAACTGTCCAAAAATATTTTAGACGAGTCTTACTACTTTGTTCTCTACTTCTCTCATTTCCTTTCTACGGCTGTAATTCTACACGCGAGGCGAAATATATTTCCTTACAAGGTTCTGGTGTAGGAACTTTTTATCAGATCACGCTCCGAGATTCCCTTGAGCGCGATTTACAACCTTCCGTCGATTCTATTCTACAGGAGATGAATCGACTCTTCTCGATCTTTCTCAAAACCTCTGTTATCGAAAACTTTAATACGTCTTCACGTGGAGTCTATAATGCTGAATTTGCTACACTCACTCGGCAAGCTCTTGCTTATTCCAAGGAGTCGGGAGGCGCTTTTGATCCCACAATAGGACCATTAGTACGCCTCTGGGGATTCGGTCCAGATACTCTAGAAGAACCTGATTCTACTTCTGTGCAAGAACTTCTGACTCGCATAGGGGTTCGACATATACGAGTGGAGGGTGACTCGGTTATTAAAGATATCCCCACACTCTCGTTAGATTACAACGGTATAGCAAAGGGATATGCTGTAGACAAAGTCGCAGCCTTCCTCGACTTTTCGGGAATACATCATTATGTGGTAAATATCGGGGGCGAGATTTTCTCGAGAGGTAAAAATCCTCATGGCGTTGCTTGGATCTGCGGTATCGAGACTCCTAAGGAGGGTATCTCTTTTGGATCTTCGTTGATAAGACGCATTCAACTCTCCAATTATTCGATCGCTACCTCGGGTAATTACCGATCATTTCGTGAGAAAAATGGCAAAAACTGGGGGCATACGATAAATCCTAAAACAGGTTATCCAGAACATAACAAACTACAGAGTGCCACGATTATCGCCTCTACATGTACCCACGCTGACGCTCTTGCTACTGCGTGTATGGTTCTGGGAGAAGAGTCTGCAAAAAAACTTATAAATAATCTAGAAGGTGTAGAAGCCGTGTTGATCTTACGTAAAGATTCTACCGACTACGATATTTGGTTTTCGTCTGGCATGCGAAAGTATCTATTAGATGAAAACTAGACCAACGGAAAGCTCTGAGAAGTTCTTTTCTATGAAAGATTGCTGTATGCAAAAATTTGTTACCTTTGTTTGTGAGGGTAAAGGTTGTGGCGAGCAGTGTTAGAAAATCGTTAAAGTATATATATCGATGGATAAAGTTCGTGTGGCGATAAATGGTTATGGGCGGATCGGACGGATGGTATTTCGCGCGATCCACGAACGTGAGGGTATCGAGGTTGTAGCTATCAATGGACTCATGGATGGCGAATCTATGGCATACCTAACCCGTTACGATTCTACGCAAGGGCGTTTCCCGGGAAAGGTTGAGTATGATGGTAAAAATTTGATAGTTGATGGTCGTAAGATTCACCTCTCGCAGGAGGCTGACCCACGTAAGATAGATTGGGGCACGAGTGCCCCTGAGGTTGTCGTGGAATCTAGTGGTGTGTTCCGAAAAAAAACGAGTGCTGAAGGTGGTTATGGCGATCACCTCCGAGGTTCTGTAAAGAAGGTTGTACTTACCGCACCTGCTAAGGATTCAATAGATCGTATGGTAGTCTTGGGGGTGAACGATAGCGTCATTAAACCTGACGATCAATTTGTATCGAACGCTAGTTGTACTACCAATTGCTTAGCTCCGATGGTTAAAGTGCTACATGAGAATCTGGGTATTGAATGTGGATTTATGACTACAGTACACTCGTACACGAACGACCAGCGAATCCTAGATAGAATGCATGACGACCTACGTCGCTCACGTGCTGCTGCTGTATCGCAAATCCCTACTACCACGGGAGCTGCTAAGGCTATGGGTATTATTATGCCAGAGCTCAAGGGTTTGCTCGATGGCGTTTCGATTCGTGTACCTACTCCTACGGGATCTTCTGTAGATTTTGTCTGCAATGTGAAGAAAAGTGCTACCATTGAGGAGATCAATGCCATGATGAAAGCAGAATCCCTTAAACCTGAGATGCAAGATATTTTCTCCTACACAGAGGATCCGATCGTTTCTGCAGATATAGTTCATGATATGCATAGTACTATTTTCGACGCACTTAGTACAAAGGTTATCGGCAAAATGGTAAAGATTCTCGGTTGGTATGACAACGAATGGGGGTATTCTTGCCGTGTTGCAGATCTTTGCAAGAAGGTAGCATTGATGTCTAGATAATTTTCTAGTAGAAATCTATAAATAACTTAAGCACTGGTACAATTTTTTGTTGTACCAGTTTTTTTTGAATATGAGACCAAAGAACGTAAATCGTCCTATCTTTCTATGGGGATTCATGGGATGTGGCAAATCTTCATTTGGGCGTAGATTAGCCCAGTGTTGGGATCTTCCTTTTTATGAAACAGATGAGATGATAGAAAGACTGGTAGGTAACTCCGTATCGCAGATCTTTACGAATTTGGGCGAGGATACTTTTCGTAAATACGAATACGAGATCCTACATAGTCTAGAACTATCCTCTCCTTCTATTGTAGCTACAGGGGGAGGTATGCCGTGTTTTAATGATAACGCAGAATGGATGCGTACGAATGGCTATACTATTTATTTGAGTCTCTCGGCGCGCGAACTCACAGATCGTTTGAAACGGTCGCATACGACACGTCCACTTTTACAAAAAAAACGAGGCGAAGAACTCTTCCAATATATAACAGAACTCTTAGCTACCCGCGAAACAATCTATCGTCGTGCACATCTTTCCTTAGATGCTCTACACGCCTCTCCTGAAGTTTTAGAACAGATTTTCAATCTAGGATTGATCGCCTAGATGCCGTTTGTTGGAGGTAGAGCAAAATATAAATAACAAGCATGCATACATACAGAATGCACGCACATTTTCTGAAGGGTGTCTCAAAAGCTTATATACAAAAAAGGGTGTGCTAAGAAATATACATACACGAGACACAAGGTATAGACTAATCCCTACATAATAATCTTATAATCGGTATTGTAGGGGCGAAACATAATTCACCCGGTTGCGCTCTTGGCGTATCTGGTATAGATTTAGATGCGATTATAAAGCTCTTTTAAACACACCGTCACCTAACACAACGAGCAATTTACGAAAAAGAGAATACGCACGATAAATATCAAACTCCTAAGCATCTATATTGGCGTAGCGAGCATTCTCTTCTATAAACTGCCTTCGTGGAGCGACCTCATCTCCCATTAACATTTCAAAGACATCGGTTGTTTTCTCTAAGTCGCTAATCATTACTTGGCGTAGAAGACGTTTTTCGGGATCCATAGTTGTCTCCCATAGTTGGTCTATATTCATCTCTCCCAGACCCTTATAACGCTGTACTTGTATTGCTTGCTCCTTTCCATCCGTACTAAATTCCTCTATCGCTTGGACTCGTTGTTGCTCTGTCCAACAGTAGCGTTGCATCTTCTTACCTCTCCGTACCAAATACAACGGTGGTGTTGCGATATAAACATGACCGTTAAGTATCAAGTCCTTCATCTGCTTGTGGAAGAAGGTTAAAATTAAGGTGGCAATGTGACTCCCATCAACATCCGCATCCGTCATAATTATCACCTTATTGTATCGCAAACCACTCAAATCCAACGCATCACTATCGTTAAAAGCTTTTACCCCTAGTGCGGCATAGATACTTTTGATTTCAGCATTGTCATAGGTATGCGAGAGTTGTGCCTTTTGTACATTCAAAATCTTACCGCGCAGGGGTAGGATTGCTTGAAACTTTGAGTCGCGACACTGTTTAGCGTTTCCGCCAGCAGAATCTCCCTCGACCAAGAATAACTCCGTACGTGTAGGATCGCGCTCTGCACAGTCGGCCAGTTTACCAGGTAAACCCGCTCCAGCCAATACATTCTTGCGCGCTACCACCATTTCTCTAGCCTTACGAGCAGCAATACGTCCTTCGGCAGCTAAAGCAATGCGCGAAATTATAGTTTTTGCATCACGCGGGTTCTCTTCAAGATACAATGACAATGCATCCGTTACCGCCTGACTTACAGCCGCTGTCACCTCTGGATTACCAAGTTTAGTCTTGGTCTGACCTTCGAATTGCGGTTCTGCTATTTTGACTGAAACGATAGTCGTGAGCCCCTCACGGAAATCGTCACTAGTGAGCTCCTCTTTTATTTTTGAGAGGAGACCACTCCCCTCGGCATATGCTTTTAGGGTACGTGTTAAGCCGAGACGAAAACCCTGCAAGTGTGTACCGCCTTCTAGGGTATGTATGTTGTTAGCAAATGAATACTCCTTTACTACCTTCGAGTCGTGATATTCGAGGGCTATATCTACAGGAATCCCATTCTTCTCGGTCTCTATGAATATCGGTTTTTCGAGAAGTGAGGGAGTCGACTTGTCTAAATAAGTAAGAAAACTCTTTAAGCCGTCCTCATTATAAAATTCCTCTTCTTGCGGTTTGTGATCTTCATTATTACGTAGATCCTTAAGCACTATCCGTATCTTTTTGTTCAAAAAAGATAATTCTCGCAAACGAGGTTCTAAGACTTCAAAGCGAAAGTCGGTTGTCTGTGTAAAAATCGAAGCATCTGGGTGAAAAGTTACTGTAGTGCCTGTTGTCGCATCGTCACCTACACACTCTACTCCTGTTATAGCCTTACCGCGTGAAAACTCTTGTCGCCACAACTTCCCATCGCGACGCACCTCGGCCACCAACCGATCCGAGAGTGCATTGACACAAGAAACCCCTACACCATGTAATCCGCCAGAGACTTTATACGATCCTTTATCAAACTTCCCTCCTGCGTGCAGACGCGTCATGACGACCTCCAGTGCAGAGACCTTCTCTTTTTCGTGCATATCTACGGGGATACCACGACCATTATCCTGTACTCGCACAGCACCATCTGGGAGTAGTGTTACTTCTATGCGATCGCAATACCCTGCGAGAGCCTCATCTATCGAATTGTCTACAACCTCGTATACCAAATGATGAAGCCCTTTTTCGCCCGTATCCCCAATGTACATAGCTGGACGCTTACGTACGGCCTCCAAACCCTCTAAAACCTGTATACTACTGGCGGAATACGATTCCTGCCCCTGTCCCAACTTCTCGTCTGTCATACTTCCTGTGTTTGCAACAAACCTCACGTCGACAAAGTTAATGAAAATTAAGTAGTTGGCTATTTCCTACTACTCTCCTCTTTGTATTTACCTCGGCGCTTCTCTTTTTTCTTCTGTTAGAACCTTACGTCCTAGTATTTGAAAACGTGCTAAATTCCCATCTTTGAAATAAAAATCTACTTCGTAGGGTAAACTATCCTCCAGTAAACGTAGTGTATCGCCGACCCGATCTGGTAAATCTACGATGCGAGTTCGTAATGTATCGTAAGGGAGTCCTGTACGAAGTCCTGCTACTATAGAATACGACGGAGTAGCTATTGTAGCGGCCATAAATAGTTCGCGTCCTCGAGCCGAGCGATACAATATGATCTTACTCTCCTCTGGCAAATCGAACTGATAGAGCGTATCCTGTTCAACATAGGTGCGCGAAGGCTGAAATAGCATACGTACTGGACGCACACTAGGGAGTTCTGTTCTAAAATCTACTAAATGTGCCGAATGTACAAAGGGGTGCGTGAGGAGTTCACGTACGGTGAGACTCTTGCGTATCGTTCCCGTCTCGGAATCTCGAACTACGCGCACAGTCCGACAAGCCTCCATTACAATGAGGGGGCACAGTAAAACTCCGAATACAAAGAGCATTGGGCTAAATTTCGTTCTCAAGCACATCACAGTACTCCCAATCTATCAACTTTCTCGCGTACTACGGCAGCGATCTCGCGACGCGTATTTCCTAAGCTAGCTAATTTCTCAGGAGGTATAGGCTCTCCTACTTTCAATGTAAAATGTGCTCCTCGCTGGCGATACATCTCATCCACCAAATAAAGCATTTCTATATTAGCTCGTATGTGTAAGAATTTGCGCACAAGTGCAAGATTGTAAAAGAAATTCGAATTCTTACCTCCGAAATGTACAGGCACTACCGTGCGATCATAGCTTTGTGCTTTACCCACAAAATTAGGTTTCCACTCCAAATCTCGTATCCCTCTACGTCCCTTGCGCGAACAAAGCCCTGCGGGAAAATACAAGATCTGAGCAGAAGAGGCATAGGCTTCGTTCAAACGTTGTGCTGCCTCTTGCGACTGACTACCATGTTTATTAATAGGTAGGAATATATCTCGAAACTGAGGTAATACTAAGAGAAGATCATTGACAGGAAAGAAGATTTTACCAAGGTGCGTCCCGATTAAATCGATCAACACTACCCCATCTAAACCACCTAATGGGTGATTTGAAACAAAAAGATAACGCTGCTCAGAGTCTAAAGCATCTAAGCCACTAACATCATACTTAATCTCAAATTCTTCTAATATATGTCGAGCAAAAGCCTGACCTCCTAAACCTTTGCCACGATGTATCGTACCATTTACCTCATCGATATGTAGGATTCGCGATAAATACCGATACAAAAAAAGAGGAAGTCTTCGCGCTAAACGAGGATTCTTTTCTTCAAGGAGCAAGCGAATATCAACATTACCATCGGCTAAGCACTGCTCTACACTCATGAAAAGTATCCCAGATTGTATATAGCCTAGATCTGTTGTATACTGTACTCGAAACTTTCCATCACAGGGTTAGAGAGTAAACGAGAGCATAACTCACCTGCAATCTGACTAGCAGTCGCTTCCGATTCGGCTTCAACGGTCAATATTATGTGTTTCCCCATTCGTACATCTTCTACTCCACCATGCCCTAACTGATGAATCGTACCGAGCACAGCCTTACCTTGTGGATCTAGAAGTGCACGTTGTGGCATTACATTTATCTGAACTTCAAACTTCATATTTCTCTCCAATAAAATGTCTATTACGATATTAAGCGTTATCTCGAAGGATGTACTATTAACGAGTCTCTACCGAAAATTCGTTCAGAAATGAAGTCAATGGACTCGAGGCTTCTGCCCCCATCCCCATGGAAAGGCTTGTCGCTAGTCCAGCATCTCGTGCCATACGACCAGACTCCACTGTATTGGCAAAAGCATGAGCCATAGCTATAGGATCGTTTGCTACTGCAATGGCGGTATTCACCAAAACAGCAGAAGCCCCCATCTCCATAGCTTCACAGGCATGCGAAGGTGCGCCTATTCCTGCATCTACTACCACAGGGACTGAACTCTCCTCTATAATAATGCGTAAAAAATCGCGGGTCAATAATCCTCGATTGCTTCCTATAGGAGCACCAAGCGGCATCACTGCTGCTACTCCAACATCCTCTAACTTCTTGCACAAGACGGGATCTGCACTCACATAGGGTAAAACGGTAAAACCCTCTTTGGCAAGCACAGCACTAGCTTTTAATGTTTCTTCACCATCTGGCAGTAAGTAGCGCGGATCTGGGTGAATCTCCAATTTAATCAGATCTGTTCCCAATGCCTCGCGTGCCATACGTGCCGCAAATACAGCTTCTTCTGCGTTACGCGCCCCAGAGGTGTTCGGCAAGATATATACTCCCGTAGCGCGCAACGAGGCTAGCATATCGTCCGCTGCATCCTGTACACTTATACGTTTCAAAGCTACGGTTACGAGCTCACTATGCGAGGCTACTATAGCCTCGCGCATCACTTGGTTAGAAGAAAACTTACCTGTCCCTAAGAACAAATGTGAGCCCAATGTGTATTTTCCTACTTTTAGCATCTACGTATTGCCCTTTCTATAGATTCTAGGAATTTTTGCGTCGCAAATGCGGGGTCGCTTGCCGAAGCAATACTCGCAGATACCGCAACGCCGTGTACCCCAAGTTCAAATAGAGGAACAACGTCTATATTTTCTACTCCCCCGATGACAAAAATAGGATGCGTAACACCTGCATTCCGTGCTCCAACTACTACTTGGCGCACCCCATCGATACCCAGAAGCGGGGCGAGACGATCTTTAGTACGAGTAAAGCGAAGCGGTCCGAGTCCTACATAATCTATCGGAGCATCTTTCAGTGCCACGAGTTGCGATAATGTATTGACGGTAACTCCGATAGCAATCTCCTCACCAACTGCGGTACGAACTTTAAAGGGATCGCCGTCCTGTTGACCTATATGAACCCCCCAAGCCCCAGTCTCGCGGGCAATTTCCCAATCATCGTTTACTACTACACTACCCCCGAGGGTATCCATAACATCTACTACATGTTTCACCACTCGGCGATACTCCTCTTTCGATTTTCCTTTTAAACGAATCTGCAACAGCCGACCTCCGCCCTCAACATAGCTCTCCAATTGTTCTTGCAGACTATGTTGGCTCTGTTCTTGCGTAATAAACATCAAATGCCCCGTACGCAGTATCAATTCGCGTCGTATACCTCTACTCATCCGATTCGCTGTTAGGGGGAAAGTCTCCTACTCGGTTAAATCGTATTACTTGGAGTGCAATTGCTTTGCTATCAAGCGCTCTTGTAATGACTCGATGGTCTCGCTCGTTTCCTCTATTCTGAAAAGAGTATCTTCTAGTGCGAGCTCTTCTTTCAAATCTACACCAGCCTCGTATATATCTATATCTTCGTTCTCAAAAAGCCAAACTATCTCGCATGAGCCGTAAGTACTCAATGTAGAAAAAAGACGACATATCCGACTCATCGAACGGAAGGACATCGAATTTATATGACGAAACAACAAATTCAATCGGTGGTGCACCACCTCTTTGTTTGTGGTCTGTGTACTAAACCAATCAATATACTCCTTAAGCCAACGTATAAGCGAACCATAGAATTCCATCGCCGACTCGGGATGGGAAATCCCACAAATCGTAAATTCTTTGCTCTTTATATCAAAATCTAGAAGCGGGTAATCATTCCCTTGAACCACATAATACGAGATCATATTACTCCCTTTCTGGATCGGTTACAGATACTTTTTCCACTAAATTAAAAGGTGCACGAAGTAGCATTTGGTAGTTCTCTCCTGCTTCTATCATATCCAAATCATCTGCTACATGACACCAATCAATTCGCACTGGGTGCGAATTCTCATAAAGATTCTCGCAAATCGTAAACAGCTCTAAAAGCACTTTCGAGGTAGCTGTGTTGAAATAGGTGAACTCAATATGTAAAACAGTTTCCGCGGCTGGCCTCTCGGCATACTGGCGCAACCACACAAGAAGCGGAGAATAAAAACGCCCCATATCTTCGGGCATCGAGACTCCACGTATCACTAACTGTCCCGAAGTCGCATCAAAATCTACTTCTGGAGTCACAGCGGTTTTTTCTACCACCAAATGTTCCATATCTTGTATCGTACCATCCTGTCCTTCAGCCATTTATAAGAAACCGTATACAATACTGTACTCACCAAAGTTAATACCTTTTTGCAGTTAAAAAAGCAAATAATAATGATAAAGCGGCTCTTAACTTATTGACACCCAGAAATACTCAAGTTATTTGAGATTCAAATCGCCATAGCAAAGCTCGCGATAGGTACATTGGGAACACCGAGCTTGCTCCGATGTAGCTTCAAAAGTTTTGCTACCAAACAACGTCTCGAGACTCCTCTGCAACCTCTCTGCAAAGGTCTGGGCATAAGGTGCATAGGTTGTCAGTGGCTCTCGCGAACTCTGATCCAGAATCTCCAAATTGGCTCGTTCTTTTTCCATTACGAACCACAATGCGGGTGTTATGTTTTCCGCTGATAGGGATAAACTTTGAGATAACAGATACGAGTAAAAAAAAGTCTGAAATACATACATTCTAGATCCTACCTCGGGCGTAAAAAGCGAAGCGACGTCCTTAAAACTTACGTAAAGCGGATTATAGAGTCCCGTCTTATAATCGATTATTACGTAATAACGTCCCCCAACTCTATCAATCCTATCTGCCACTCCACGTAAACGTACAATCTGTTGGTTAGATAGTATAACTTCACAGGAGAGTTCCTTTTCCAGAGCAAACACCTCGATCGTATTCTCGCGTGCACGAGCCATATCTTTCTCGATTACTGCACTGACTATTTTTTTTACAATTTCACAAGTGATCGCATCTACACCCCGTTTAGCTGCATGACCAAAAATCTTTTCGAACTGTTTTGAGAGAGTCGCTTCAATATTGGCTTTGAGCGAGTGTAAAATACCCTCATTCAAAGGTTTCCCTACAATACCCGAATAGAGTGCATACAATGTATTATGTAATAGATTGCCGAATTCTAAGGGAGAGGGTTCTACATGTTCTGGCTCTTCGCGTTCGCCCCACTTTGCAATGTGTTTGTAGTAGAATAACAGGGGGCAAGCACAATAATCACCCAATGCGGTAGGACTCACTCCATAGGCAAAGTATTGTTCTAATTCCACACGTATTTTTTGTTCCAATGGTATCTGAGGAGGTGTTTTTATGCCAACTCGGGGCGTGTAACTGTATTCCACCTCCTCTACTCGCCGTTGCGACGAACCAAGGTTATACAACATTTCGAGAATATACCTACTCGGCTCACCATTTTTCCAACTTTCGCTCTTAGCATAGATCAACCGTACTTTTTTGGCACGGGAGATTACCGTCTGAAAATAGTAGGCATACATAGCTTCACGTTCTTGCATTGTGGGCAGTTTGTAGAGCCTACTCAAAGATGTCATAATGAACGACGGAGTTGTATGTACTGCGGGTAGTACCCCTTCGTTGCATGAGAGAATAGTTACCTCATCAAAATCCAGACAACGCGTCTCAAGAAAACCCATTATCTGTAATCCTTGTAGAGGTTCGCCGTAAAAATCGATCTTGCGTTCTCCGAAAACTTGCGAGAGTAACAGCTGATACCATCGTACCGTGGGTATTAGCTTAGCGCTCACAAAGAGCTTTTGCAATGTTTTTAGTGCTTCGTACCCTGCTAACAAATATTGTAGCCAAAGTTCGCGACGATTTACTTGTATACTTTCCTCCGACTCTAGCCATTCACCAATCTCCTCTACAACACAGACTAAGAGATTGGCTATTCCACGCTCGGCTAGGATCTCGAGCCAACGACGTAGTGGACTCTCCTCTCCAAGTTTCGAATCGGTTATGTATTCTTCTGTTGTTGCGTCCACTAAGAGTCGATCCTCCTGAAAACTCGTCGAAAAAATTAAAAACGGATGCGAAAGTAAACTCTGCAAACTTTTCTGTTTACTCTTCTTACTAACATCACGCTCGGCTAACCAATGTAAGAGCGCTTGTAGTAGAGAGAATACTAGGGTATTGCGTAGCGGATACCCCATCGTGATATTATAGGTTCCTAGCTCTGGGGGAAGCGCCTGTAGGAGTGGGAGAAGGAGGTGCTCATCTGGGAGAATCAATACAGATCTACGGAGCGTAGTCGACTCCGTGGTCGTTAATAAATTGCTAGCAACTGTGGTTTGCGAGAGTACTGAAGGGGTGGCTATAATTTCCACTTCTTGCGTCTCTTTCAATGTATTCGATATACACTCACCTCCCAAAAGCGTAACGTTACGCTTTACAAAGTGATCTGCTTGAAAGATCTCTCCCTCTTCCAAACTTGTTCTAAACTCGTGCGGTAGATTCCAATAAAATAAAACTTCTAGACCTTGTGGATTTCCTTTGAGATGTTGGAAGTATTCTGTTTCGCAGGCATTCAGTGCATTAAAGCCTACAACAGCGAACCTATCGACATAGTCTGCTGGTCGCAATAATTTGGCATTAGGCGAATTTTGTAATTTCGTTACTGCGGTACGGAATACCGCCCCTTCGTATCCTTCGCCTCGATTTCGTATCTCGGCTTGTAATAAATCGTATAGTGGCGATAATATATGCCATATAGCTGCAAATTTCTGAGTGATGGGTGTATCACCATGTTCGCGAATATTGCTAAAAATCTTGCTTAGAATCGCTATTTGTTCTTGATCTAAAAAATCGAACTTCTCCGTATAATGAGTTAAGGCAGATAAATTGCCAAAAATATCGTGTGCATCGACAAGATACTTATCTACCTGATCGAAATCGCGAAGGATTGTCATCCCAGCATGGTAGAAATCGACCAAACGCTCTGGGTAAGTCGCTGAATCGGAGGCTTCTTGCCCCGAGAGTTGGTAATAAAAATCGTATACTCGAGGTAGGAGTACAAGAGGGTCTACAATCCGTATTCCTGCTATGCGTTCTGTCTCTCTGCGTATATCGCCCCACAAAGGGAGTGTAAGAGGTCTTTTGTCTGACAACTCATACAGATAGCGTACGAAATACAATTTGGCACGAGCTGAGGGCAAAAAGATCATGCTATGTCCCAGCCCATCTGCGCCCCAATGTTCCCACAAAGTATGGGCAACGTGGTATAGAAACGTGCTCTCGCTACCCATCTTACGATTCGAGGTGACTATAAAGTAACAGAACAGCAATAAAGCCTAAAAAAAGTAGTACAAAATATAGTGCAGCAAAGAGAAGGTGGCGTCGTGCGAAGGGGATTCGTTGTTCGGAGATCAGCCCCATCAAAATCGAATTGATTTGCAGTGGCAACTGATCGCGATTAATAACGGTATACGCGCCCAGAGCTTTAGCTTTCATCGTATATTCGAGTTCTTTATTTTGCGCTAGCATTACAAAGTTTAATGTGGGTTGTAGCGTATGCGCAGCCTCGAGTACTTCCAATCCATTCATCACATATGACGACCCCAAACCAAACTGATAGGTCAACAAAACAATATGTAACTCATTTCGAGATAGTTTCCGATGCAGACTATCCACAAAGTCGCTACCATTCTCGTAGATCTCGTATTCGTACGATATATAGTCTGGCAGGGAACGAAACAACTCCTCTAGATAGTCGGGAGTCATATCCACAACATACAACTTCAACCGTACTGTAAGCATCTCTTTTGTAGCACTTTGGGTTCTACGAAATTAACAAAAGAAAACGAACAACTGCCACCCTAGGTGACAATTGTTCGTTAAGCAATTCTCTAGAAGAATAATACGCGATCCTCCTACATATTCATACCGCCACAAACATTAATAACCTGTCCATTGACATACTCACTAAGCTCGGAGGCTAAGAATAGTACTACACGTGCTACATCTTGTGGACGACCTGCACGACGGAGAGGGATTTGCTCTGCCCACGATTTACGAACATCTTCGGGAAGCTTCTCTGTCATTTCCGTTTCTATAAAACCAGGAGCTACTACATTCGTGCGAATATTCCGAGCGCCGAGCTCCTTAGCTATTGATTTCGAAAAACCAATAATTCCAGCCTTCGAAGCAGCATAATTCGCTTGCCCAGCATTCCCCGATACTCCTACTACAGAGCTTATATTGATGATAGAGCCACGTTTTTGTTTCAACATAACCTTTTGTACAGCTTTGGTCATATTGAAGACCGATTTTAGATTCACTCGTAGCACCTCGTCCCACTGCTCTTCAGTCATACGCATAAGGAGCGCATCGCGCGTAATCCCAGCATTATTTACCAAAATATCTACGCTGCCAAACTCTTTTACTGTAGCTTCAACAAGCTGTTCGGCTTGTTCAAAAAGGCTCGCATCCGAGACATACCCCTTGGCTCGAACCCCGTAGCTTGCTACCTCGCTCTCTAGAGCTTCGAAAGCTGCATTACGAGCAGTGAAGACGATATTAGCGCCCTCTTGTGCCAAGAGCGTTACGATACCTCGTCCGATACCTCGAGTTCCACCTGTAACAATCGCTGTCTTACCTTCTAACAATTTCATTCTTTAATCCTGTTAATTACGACTGCTATTTTAGCAAACTTTTTACAGCTGCTAGTGCGGCACCGTAATTAGGCTCATGCGTTACCTCGGGTACATATTCCACGTAGCGGACAATCCCCTTGTCGTCTATTACTACTACACCACGTGCTAAAAGACGCAAACCATCCAGTATAAAACCGTACGCCTTACCAAAAGAAAGGTCGCGATGGTCTGAGACCATCGTCAAACGATCGATCCCATGCGCACCGCAATAACGACTTAGGGCAAAAGGAAGGTCGCAAGATATTGCTAAAATATTTACGCGCTGATCCAGATGACTAGCCTCTGCATTGAAACGTGTTGCTTGTAGCGAACATACGGGTGTATCGATCGAAGGGAAGACACTCAGAATATAAAACTTCCCATCGCCCCCCTTAAACTCTACGGGCTTTAGATCCATACCTACACCTATAAATTCAGGTGCTTGTAGTCCTGTCATGATCTCATCGCCTAACAACTCGATATCGCTACCTGCAAACTGTACTTTGTGTCCCATGATTCTTAATAATGTTTTTCGTTCACATAAAAGTAACAATTCCTGTGTAAATTTTGTTCATACTACTTGTGTATCTTTGTAAGAAATTAATCTGTTTGTATATTAATGACTTATAGAGATCATCGCTCCATCAGAGCCTATACATCGCAACCTATAGCAGACGAACTCCTTTCGAAGATCCTTCAGACTGGAACGCGTGCCTCAAATACTGGCAACTTCCAGAGTTATAGTATCATTGTTACGCGCCAGAGAGAACAAAAAGAAAAACTTGCCCCACTACATTTCAACCAACCTATGGTTTTGCAAGCTCCCGTACTACTCACCTTCTGTGTAGATTACAATCGAATTCTAGCTTGGTGTGAGGCAAACCAAGCTGATTGTGGTCATTTAAACCTGATGGGTTTCACTAATGCAACACTCGATACAATGCTCCTTGCACAGAATGTCGCTGTTGCTGCCGAAGAGAACGGACTCGGACTCTGTTTCCTTGGTACGGTGCTCTACAATCTCGAACCACTGATCCAACTCCTCGAACTCCCCAAAGGCGTTATCCCGATCTTAGCCATGAGTCTTGGCTACCCCGATGAGGAGCCTCCCATGCGCATACGCCTCCCCCTAGAAGCTATCGTACACTACGAAAAGTATACCCCCCCGACTCCCGACACCGTTAAACGTCTGTATGCAGACCTTGAGAATGACCCCTATTATATAGCTCAGGTTGCAAAGGCCGAAGTACCCAACCTAGCAAAGCTCGTGATGGAAAAACAATACCCACGTAGCAATTACGAAATGCTCTCTACTAGTATCCTGAGCATACTCGAGAAACAAGGTTTTCAGATTAAGCACTGAAACGATACGACATTTAGTTTCGCTCTCGATATTTCTATGCGAAAATCAATACTTTCTCTTTTACTTCCATTATTCGCAATTTTAGCAATATCGCCCCTTGCTGCACAACTCACGCGCATTAGAGGTATCGTAACCGATGCAGAGACTAAACGACCTATTCCCGATGTGAGCATCGCCCTCTTGGGACTTCCTGTTGGGACGATCACTACTGATGAAGGAATATATTTTCTCGAAACTCGGAAAAAAACAGATACGCTAGTTGTAGCCTCCTTAGGATATATTGAGCAACGTTTCAAAATAATTCCTGGTACATTTCAAGAGCTCAATATTGTGCTCCAACCAACTGATATTGCCATGGAAGAAGTTGTCGTCAAACGCGACTTCAATCCAGCCCTCCCTATCCTCGATTCCATTATCAAATACAAACAACGCAATAATCCGAAGAACATTCCTCTATATTCTACTCGCGTATACAACAAGATCGAATTTGATATCAACAATATTGATAGTACTTTTTTCAAAACACCGGGCATGCGCAAGCTACGTTTTCTCTCTAAGAACATAGATACAAACGCTGCTACGGGAAAAACCTATCTACCGATCTTTCTCTCCGAATCGTTATCAAAATATTACTACAGAGCCGCACCACGTACCTCCCGCGAGGTTATCTATGCCTCTCGTATGTCGGGCGTAGAGCGAGACGATCTCTCCGAATTTTCGGGCGAACTCTATCAAGATTTCAATCTCTATGAGAATTATATGTCCGTTTTCAACCAAGGACTCGTTAGCCCGATACACGACAACGGTACGCTTTTCTATAACTACTTTTTGGTAGATAGCACGATTACACAAGAGACGAAGCTCTATCGTCTCTCTTTCCGTCCTCGTCGCAAACAAGAGCCAACCTTCAAAGGGTATATATGGGTAGATACTCGTGGCTATGCCGTTACGGAGGCGCAATATGAGCTAGACCGTTCGGTAAACCTCAATTTTGTAAGCTACGTGATGGTGCAAGAACGCTTCCAACGTTATTACGATTCGGTTTGGTTTCCTGAACGAAAATATTTTTTCATAGATTTCGCTCTCACCAACAAGACTTTTGGATTCTTTGGTCACAAGAGTACAACCTATGACTCATTAGTACTCGATTCCCCCATCCCAAAAAAACTTCTCCGTACTCCAAACGAAGTACAGGTACAAAGTGTCGTAAACGAATACTCGGCTCATGTATGGGATACCCTGCGTCGCGAGGAACTCACAGCCAAAGAGCGAAATATCTACCACAACGTAGACTCTATCAAGACACTCCCTATCTATCGCAATCTGAGCAAAATTGCCGAATTGCTGGTAAACGCTCATCTCAAATTTAAATATTTCGAAATAGGACCAGTACAACAATTCTTTAGCTTTAACCCCGTTGAGGGATATCGTATGGCTCTAGGAGGGCGTACGACTCGTTTTCTTCTCTCAAAGTGGCGTTTCGGGGGACTCGTAGCTTTTAGTACTCACGATAAAGCTTGGAAGTGGCGTTCAAGTATTGAGTATGTATATTCACGATACCCATGGCGTAAGTTTACGCTTCTTGCTCAGCACGATATGGAGCAACTCGGGCAAGCACAACGAACGTTACGTTACGATAATATCTTAGCTTCACTCCTACGTCGATACCGTAACTTCTCGATAGCTCCCGTTCATACCTACTCACTCGATTATTTCCATGAGTTCTTTACGGGACTCTCCTTGCAGGTCACCCTCGGTCATCGCAAACATCTTCCCAATCCCTATCTTACCTTTACTAGTCCTAATGCTACTACACTCTCGAGTATTCAATACTCCTACTGCAAAGTAGAACTCAGATGGCAATACAAGGAAAAATTCTTTACTAATTATTTCTCGCGACAAACACTTGGGAGCAAGTATCCCGAGTTGAATTTTAGTATTCAAGGTGCACAAAAGGGATTTCTTAATACGGACTATAGCTTCTTAAAATTACGTGCACGAATACGACAAAAACTCTCACTCTATCCCCTAGGATATTCGTGGATAATCTTGTCTTGGGGCTATATTTTAGGAAACATCCCCTACCCCCTGCTCGAATTGCACGAGGGAAGTAATACCTACGCCATCTCTCGTCTAGGATTCGACCGCCTCAATTTCTACGAACTCGCCTCCGATCGTTGGCTTAATATCACTCTCGAGCACCATTTTATGGGGTTACTTTTCAACCATATCCCCCTACTACGCTGGCTTAAGTTTCGAGAAATTATCGGGGTAAAAACTGTTATAGGGAGTGTTAATCCAGAGAATCTTTACCTACTATCATCGTCGCACCCCTTGCGTGGTATTGGCAGTGTGCCTTATGTAGAAGCACTTGTAGGACTCGAAAATATCCTCCACGTCGTTCGCGTAGATTGTGTATGGCGACTTACGCATACCACCAATCGCGACCGAGCTATACCTTCTATACGCATAGGTTTTGCTCTGCAGTTTTAGAGTATAGAATACCCATTGTCAACTTATCTCTGAAAGAACTACACCAGAGATGCGAAAAAAATTCTTATGGTTATGATAGGCAACTGCTTGCCTCCATTTTCGTCTTTCCCCTTATTCCATAATATCGATATAGTTAGTTGCTTTCGCAACCTTTTTTAACGACCGAAGTGCCTCTTGCGAGAGTTCCAAACCCTGTTTCATCCGTTGTGTTCGTAACAAATATTCCGCTGCTCCCGGAATACGAATCCCTGGAGTCCCTTCCTTACCTGGGGCATTACGAAAAGTATCGATCCATTGGTCTACTGCTGCGCGAAACTCATGTGCAGGTCGAAAAGCATCCACTCGTAGTGCTCCAAAAAAATGTCCTACACCTCTCCCTACGGGATTCGTTAGGATCGGTAAATATGCAAATGCTGGAGGTACAAATGGTCCGAAATTCGCACCACTAAAAAGAGCACTAAAGATATCTACTAATGCACTGATACAAAAACCCTTATGACCGCCATGTGCGATATCGCCCCCTAAGGGAAGTATAGCTCCTCCGCGATGCAATGTTTCGGCAGTATTTGTCGGATTTCCCATAATATCCTGAACCAAATTATCAGGCAAAATATCCGTCATCTTCTCTAATTTCCCTTGCGAAAAAGGAACAGTAGAAAAATCGAAAACTAGATGTGGATGTTTTTGAGCAGGTAAAGCGACGGAAATAGGATTAGTCCCTAACATCCGCGTTGTGCCATTTATGGGGGCTACCAGAGGTTCGGAATTAGTCATTGCTATCCCCACCATATTTTTTTCTAGAGCGAGCATACTATAAAAAGCCGCCACACCAAAATGGTTACTACCACGTACGGCAACCCACCCCGTTCCTGCTGTATTAGCTTTTTCGATCGCCAACTCCATTCCTTTCCGTGCGGCCAAGGGACCGAGAGCAGCATCTGCCTCTAGTGTAGCTGTGGAAGGGGTCTGATATAAGACACGGATATCTGCATTCAAATTAATGCGCTTTGCTCTAAGGAGTTCGTAATAGCGCTCGACATACACCACACCATAGGCCTCCAAGCCGCGCAATTCTGCTTCTAATACGGATTGTGCAACTGTCTCTGCTTGTGCAAAATTACATCCGAGATGCGCAAAAAGACCTGTTAAATATTCTTGTAGATAGGGAACAGAAAGCATGAATCCAAAACTCTCGTTATTTACCCTACGAAGGTAGTGAGTTTCCAATACACGCAGCTATGCGTTGTAGAAGCTTTCACTACAAAAAATTCTTACCTTGTAATGGATTCTATGTCTAGAATGATTGCCCTGATCGATTGTAATAACTTTTTTGCAAGTTGCGAGCGCCTAAACGACGCCACTCTTATTGGGAAACCCGTTGTAGTACTCTCTGGCAACGACGGGTGTGTTATTGCTCGGAGCAATGAAGCTAAAGCGCTCGGAATCCCCATGGGAATTCCTTTTTTTAAGATCCACGACATTGTAGTACAACATAATGTGGAGGTCTGTTCTGGTAATATCCCCTACTATGCTCAAGTCTCGCGCCGAATTATGCGTACCATAGCGAAAGAAGAGCTTCCACAGGAGGTGTATTCCATTGACGAGTGTTTTCTACGTCTCCCAAAGACCCCTGTAATGTACGACTGGGCAACGGATCTCCGTCAGCGATTATTCACAGAAATCGGCATTCCTGTAAGTATTGGAATTGCACCCTCCAAAACGCTCGCTAAAGCAACTACCTATTTTGCCAAGCACTATAAGGGATACAAGGGGATCTGTATCCTCGATAGTGAAGAAAAAAGACAACGAGCCCTTTCCCTACTCCCCTTAGCAGAGGTTTGGGGCATAGGACGACACAACCTAGCTAAGCTACAACAACGAGGCATTGATTCGGTACAAGCCCTCCTTACTATGCCGCGCCAAGAGGTTATTCACTTACTTGGGCAACTGGGAATTCGCCTCCGAGACGAACTCCTCGGAAAGGAACTCATCCCATTCAATAACTCGACGCTTCGTAAAAGTATCTCGATGTCGCGTTCGCTAGCACAGGAAATCGAGAGTATTGATGAGATACGCGACTGTTTGCACACTTTTCTCAACTCCTGTTGTAGGAAATTGCGCAAAGAACGCTTAGAGGCGAACGAGATGGGGATATATCTTGCCTCCAATCGATTCAAAAAAAATCCGTATTCAACTTACCAAGCTCTTGAACTCACAATACCTAGTGCCGATCCCATAGAGCTTCTCCCTTTCCTTTATACCCTACTAGAATCCCTTTATGCACAAGGGATTCGCTACAAACGGCTTGGACTCTACATGGGAAAGCTATCCTCCCCACAGTCTATTTATCCCCTTTTTGATCCTGTAGATCACACGGCTCGTAATCGACTTCTTGCAACCCTCGATGCATTAGAATCGCGTTTTGGTAGAGATACGGTACACCTCGCAAGTTATCATCCTGAGACATTAAAGCGTCTCGCTCACGTAGAACACAAACGTGAGATAACACCTACCCTGCACACCGATTTGTACGAAGCCCTTCCATATACTTCACCCCGCTTCGATACATCACTACAATGAATATCTCCCTACATTTGTAAATAGACCGTCATTGTAGTATAAAGTGCGATCATCTGTTTGTATTGACGTAGTATGTTGCGCCTAGCAGGTACACAAATCTGCCATTAAGATAATGTTGGGAGTAGTGTCTAACAGAGCACTGAATAGCGTGTTTATGGGAGTGAAGCCTCCACGTTCACCCTAGCGGCGGTCTTAGCAGACGGCATGCTCGCGACAAGCGCTCCTTACGCCGGAGGGGCGGTGAGTG
>CBDEMG010000016.1:0-1615 GCA_965240855.1 uncultured Bacteroidia bacterium
CGCAGTGGCTTCGGGAGAAAAGACTAATGGTTCGGTGGGAATAAAAGAGGTTTTATCCGCCTCAGAAAATAGACTTGTCTTGCTGGTGTCCTGAGGGTGCGTAGCCTCTACGTTTACACAGAACCCCACTTCGCGTGGGGAGAGTCTTTCCAGCACGGCGGTGGAAACCCCGTGCTGAGGATGTTTTGTAGGGACAGGGCATGCCCTGTCCGGAAAATCCAAAAGGCATTCGACGCTCTTGTTAATTGCTTCACGAGACATTAATGGATCGCTTTGCGCAAATTTCGCCCGTTTGGCATAAAGACCCGCTATAAAATCCGTCATAAAGTGGCTCTCAAACTCCTCCTTAGCATTCACTTCTTGTTCTGTAAAGGGTATCCAGTGGTTTATGCCATACGAACTTTGAATGTTATTTTGCGTATGAAAAAGGAGCGCTGCAAGACAATTGTTTCGAAATACGTCGTCTTTTTCCCAACCATCCTTAGGGTAGAGGAATTGGTCGCGATCGTTAAGCATGTATGTTGTATGACATGGCATACAACGAGGAAAATGGAGATTTCACTTAGATTTTTATCAGTAATCCACGTTCCGCGTGGCGATTTCACTTGCTCCTTAGAATTTTTTATGTAGTTGTAGCCTATTCCCGAAAAATCGTGTGAACGTGAGGACATGTAGCCAATTCTCTTCCCTTGCCTGTTGCGTGTTCTGATGATCCAGTCATTGATGGATAAACGATTATCGTGAGGAGCTAGAACCTTTTTGCATACTATCATACCTTCATTATTGTAGACTTCAGCTGTTGCTTGTTCAAAGCATTCTTCTCCTGCTTTCCATATAAAAAAGCCAATAGGGAACTCCCCATTTACATTATCGAATGTATTCGCAGGGACGATAAAACTTCTTACTAGCGAGGCGCGGAACGCTGCCCGAAAAGCTTTGAAGTTAGGGGCTTGTACAATTTTTAATTTTGAGAACTGTGCGATAGTACACGAGGGGATATCGGTGTAGATACGTATAATAAATTGTGCAAACAACTCGCGCCCTGCAATGCCTATGTAGGGCAGAAAACGCTTATATGTCGAATGTTGCACAGAAACGCCATCCTTGTGCGTAATGGAGCTATCATTTATCACCTTTGTGTTCCCTGCTTCAGCATACGGCGGATTAATATAGATCACAAGCTTCTTACGTTTCTCCTCGTTATTGATAATATCCTGTAAGGGTTGTGGGAGCTTTGTAAACTCATCATTTAAGAAATCAAACTGAAAGACGTGACTCTCCAGCAAATTTGCACCATTCTTAATCCGATCCTTCATCACATCCACATCCTGTTGATCGAGAGTCGAAGCCCAGATACGGTATTTATTGGTAAGTCCGTTCAAGAGGTTGCCTGTTCCCGCAGCGCAGTCCCAAACGTAGTATTCGTCTTGCCAGTTCTCACCCAACACGTCGGCTAAGTACTTTTGCGAGAGGTCTACCCAAATCTTAGGGGTGAAGAACGACCCTTTCCGCTCTCGCACATCCTGCGGTACTAGTAAATCTCTTCGATTGATGATGTAGTCCCAGTACTCCTCTTTGGGTGGACGTTGGTAGATACTCCAAAACTGTGCGTGTG
>CBDEMG010000017.1:0-1634 GCA_965240855.1 uncultured Bacteroidia bacterium
AGGTTCGAATCCTATAGCTCCCACTACAACGAGAAACCTCATCGCTCACGATTTTATGGAGTTCAAAGCATTGGGATTTGACGAGCGAGTACTAGAAGGTTTGAGTTCTATGGGGTACGAGGCTGCTACCCCAATACAAGAACAAGCAATCCCTATTATTCAGCAAGGTCGAGATCTTATAGGTTGTGCACAGACAGGCACGGGCAAAACTGCCGCATTCGTCTTACCTATTATCGATAAACTTCTACGCACCCCCGTAGCAACAAGAGGCTCTTCAGTTCTGATTCTTGCCCCTACGCACGAACTAGTACAACAGATCGATCAGCAAATCGATGGTCTCGGATATTTTACAGCCATCTCGTCGAAAACTATCTATGGCGGCAAGGATGCCGATCAATGGAGTACGCAGCGCAATGCTCTCAACCAAGGCGCAGACATCATCGTAGCCAATCCAGGACGATTACTTCAATTTATTACTCTCGAAATAGCACGTCTAGAAAATATTCACACACTCGTATTGGATGAGGCTGATGTGATGCTAGACATGGGATTTCTTCCTGATATTCAGGCTATTATTGCCAAATTACCCGTCCAGCGTCAGACACTTCTCTTCTCGGCCACAATGCCAGAAGCAGTACGTAAACTTGCCAATGCAATACTCGTCGAACCACTTACTGTGGAGATTGCCACGTCGAAACCCGCTGAAAAAGTTGAGCAATTACAATTTCCAGTAGAGAAAGAAAAGAAAACGCCTTTTCTTGTACAATACCTACAAAAACACCCCGAACACAAAAGTACCATCGTATTCGTGCGGCGAAAAAACAATGTACAGAGCCTTGTACGGAGCTTAAATCGCGCTAAGATCTCTGCTTGTGGTGTATCGGCGAACTTCACGCAAGAGGAGCGTGAAAAGGCATTACAAGATTTTAAGGCGCGGAATCTTTCCGTACTCGTTGCAACTGATATCCTTGCGCGTGGTATCGATATTGAGGATGTAAACCTTGTCGTAAACTACGACGCTCCCACTACAGTCGAAGCTTATGTACATCGTGTAGGACGCACTGCGCGTGCTTCAGCACGTGGGATGGCACTTTTGTTGATTGCACCCGAAGAGGGGCATTTATTGCACCGTATCGAACGGCATATAGAAAAGAACCTAACTCTTTTAGCAGAAGATTGGACAGAGAACTTCAAAGCAGAGTTTATCGAGCGTCCTAAACGCAAGAGAAAAAAGACAAATACTGTACAACAAAAAAACAATCTTCAACAAAACGTAGCAAAACGAATCAAACATAAGCCTAAACACAAAAAAAGAAGCGTTGCAAATACCGAAGAACGTCAAGGACAAAACTAACGCACTCTATCTCAGTTCTAAGTTTCCCTATGCACACATCCATCTCATATCGAATCTTACGGATGTGATTTTATTCCAATCCTGCATTCCCCATACACTCTCAGTATAGAGAAGTTATGACTTTTTATTCCGCAACGTGAGTCTGTAAAATTACTATTCCTCTCTTGTACTGTGCGACAATCTCCTAGTGCGCAAGCTTCTTTCTATATTCCGTATCTTCGTGTAGATAAAATAAAGGGAAACGTATGTACGCACCTCGCCGTATGCCTATAGGCACGCA
>CBDEMG010000018.1:0-52484 GCA_965240855.1 uncultured Bacteroidia bacterium
TAGAGAAATCCACGACGACGTAAGTCATGAAAACTTTGCACGCCTATCGGCAAATCGCGCAGTAGATCGTTCATTCTTGTACCTCTTTGCTTCTGCTTACGAAGGTAGCGAAAAGATCGTATTCCATTGTATCTCAGAGCATTCACGAAATATTCCAATTCCATATCCCTGCTCTGTACGACTTATCAAACTTCTAAGGCTACCAATTTATCGGCGTATCGCCCTGACGTTCTAACCAATAGTTTACTAAACTAAAATGCCCACATCCCGCAAAGGGTTTTATATTAGTCATGGCGACTGGATGCGATGCTGTTAATACAAAGTGACGTCTCATATCAAGTCCGTCAACCAATTGTTTAGCCTTTTGTCCCCAAAGTAACATCGCCTTTGCTCGTCCTGTCATTAGTGCTATCGCCACAAGAGTTCGTGTTATCGCTTGCCAACCTATGTGTTGGTGCGAAAAACTCTCGCCAGCTCGGACTGTAAGTACGGAATTTAGGAGCAGTACGCCCTGTTTTGTCCAGTCTGTTAAATCTGTGCACGTACGCCGTTCTCCTCCAAACTCTCGTTGTAACTCTATAAAAATATTGCGCAGAGATGGTGGTGGTGGCGTTCCATTGGGGACAGAGAAAGCCAAACCCATAGCCTGACCCGGATTGATATATGGATCTTGTCCGAGTATTATGCAACGCACTTGTGCTAATGGGGTCTGCCAAAGCGCATTGAATACTAAAGAATCCTCAGGGTAAACATTTTCCCGAGTGCGTAGTACTGCTACTTGTTCGCAGACTTCCTTCAGAGTACCGAGAGTATCTTGAGCCGCAAGAGCCTCATACCAATCGCAAGGGAGTATTTTACTGAGCTCTATTGCCATTGTGAGAATTTCGCACAAAGCGATCTTTTAATTTTTTATAACGCCACCGTCCTACTACAATCTGTTCCATATCCATCCCATCTCGTATTATTTTTAAATTCTCTGCAAGCGTACTTATCGATCCTTTTGTTGCTAGAGCTATATTAACATAGTCGTCGTGCGGAGGATTCGCTGCTCCTATGGGTTCTGTAGAACAGAGTATTACATGCACAGGAATCGTCAAGGCGTCAAGCAACTCTATATCGCGAACAGGACTCGAGTTATCTGCAACGAGCACTAACATCTTCGCACTCGGAAATTCTCTTTGAGCATAGAGGAGTGCCTCTAAATCGTTCTCGGCTTCCTCACCACTACAACCATACGAGATCGCTTCGACCATACTACGCACTTCCTCGTCTATCCTATTTGTAGTCTTGTGTAATCCTCCTGTAGCGCCTAATACCTTCAACGAATCTGCTTTCCCATCGCCATCGTTAAAAAAGACTCCGCCATAAATTTTAGGCGAATTATTCACCATTGAGAGCCATAATAGATACTCTTCTACAAAAAGATCCATGCTACAGGTAACATCTACTACAAATACTGCACTATCATAGGTTAATTCTCTTAATCTTCGTAAAAGCGTCAAACGCGAGGTCCGAAGGAAATTCCTATTTTGCTTCTCCTCATTTTGCACTACCGTACGGAGCATATATATACCCTCCAGCACTTGCTTAGTCACTTTAGACGAACGCGCTGCTGCTGTTCGTGCTGGTATTGCAAATGTTGAGGGTATCCGCTGAGCTCTGGGGGGGAGTATCCTCTTACGAGCTCCTTGCAAGCTATCGCTTCTTGTCCTATATTGTCGTTTTGAATCAACAGGATCTACAGGTTTCTCCCTTTTGATATGTAAACCTGTAGCTCTTTTTTCCTCCCTTTTCCCAAGTTCAAGCTTGATATCTGCTGTTTGTAACGGCGGGTATTTGGTAAAGGTATGTGTATCGAAATCTGGAAAACCATCCACACTAAAGACATAGGTGTGACCCAATGGGACTTCTACCCGAACCCGCCCAATACGATCAGTGATGCCCGTAAAAAGCATCCCGTCCTCCGATTTACAATAAAGAATTTTATTCTGTAGTGGTTCGCCTTTACGATCTACATATTCGAAGCGTACAAGCCCGAACCCCTCTTTTGCTGTAGCATCTCGAAGCGCAAAAGGAGGAAGAGTTAGCTCTACTTCTTGATCGCTCACATGTAATGACTCAGTCTGCACCGATGCGAAATTCGGAAAGCCCTCAAGCGAGAGGTAATATTTTTCGTTCGGGAGCAATTGAACAAATCCTAGCCCAAAACGGTTTGTATAAAGCCGCACCTTATCGCCCAAAGAGGTACGAAGAAGTATAGATCCGTGGTAGGGATTTCCATCATGTGTACTAACCTCTACTTTAACATTCAAACGGCGCTCGCTCTGTAGACTATCTTGCGCATAAAGCACAGACGTACACAAGATTAAGACGAATGCTAGAATAAAGCGTTGGATAGGTGTACACATTATACTTCGAACGAGAGTTTCATAATCTTATAGACCTTCCCCGTCTGATCTTTTAGGGGTAGGTAGAACTCGAGGAGTTGTAGTTCATTCCCATTTACATTTTGCGTCATAGAGGTACGTTTACTTTTACCCGAACGAACCTCGCGCCAGAAGTCGTTGAATTTAGCTCTATTTGCACCATCCATCGAACTCCCCTCAGAGAAATGTTTATTTATTACCTCTTCTCTTGTTATCTGCAAACGCTCTAGATAGTTCGGACTCACATCCGTTGCATAGCCATCCAAATCGTACTCAACATAAAAGAGCGCCGCCGAGAGTGCTGTAAAAAGACTCTCATTTTCCTCACGCTTACGATCGGCCTCCTCTTGTGTAGCTTTTAGTTCTTCGAGATTTTGTCTGAGTTCTTCATCTTGCGCTTTCAACTCTTCTGATTGTTCTTGTGCCTGTGCTAGAAGTTGCTTGGTATTCATCCCAACCTCAACGGTAAAGATACTTGCCGCAACATAAACCGATAGATTATTCAGAAACTCTACAACATGGGGCTGGAACTCTTCGAACGAAGCAACCTCGAGCACTGCAATAGCTTCTCCTTCGTGCAAGAGGGGAACCACTAAAAGACAACGAGGAGGTGCTTGACCAACCCCTGCCATGATGGCAGAAAAATCATCTGGTATCTCTGTTAGGAAAATATGCTTCTTCTCCATCGCACAAGAACCAATCAGTCCTTCGCCTATTACATAGCGCGCAACGAGATATCGCTTTTCGCCCCATGCAAATGTGACTTTCAGATTGTAGATATCATCCTGTCTTCGTTGGTGACGCTCCTCATCTCGCAAATAGAGAGCCCCCATCTCTGCCCCAATGAAGTGGCAAATGGCAAAAAGGAAATTCTCGCACAAGGAGTCCAAATGATTAGAATTCTCGCGGAGAAGCTTACTAAATTCTGCAAGTCCGTGATTCACCCAAGCTCTATTCTTATTCTCAATCTCGCGCTTCTCTTCTTCTATTTTAGCCATACGCAGGCTATTACGAACTGCGATGAGAGACTTCCCTAGCGAGTCATTCTCGCCCAACAAATGAACCTCCTGCGACAGATCGCCACTACTGATACTCGTTGCCAATTTTGTGAGATGCCGTAAGCCATTTAGTAATCGATTCATTGCAACACTCATCCACTCCATTTCATCTCCCGAGCGAAGAGTAATCATCACATCCGAATCTATATCTCCCCGAGCTAAAGTATTAAGCATCGCCGTCATTTGTACAATGGGGCGCGATATTAAAGCCGCGATTTTTAGTAACGCAATTATCAATAGAACAATTGCAATCAAACCAACAAAAATTGTAACCTTCAGACTCGCATCCGCACTCCGAGTAATTACATTTAGCGGTACATAAATCCCTAAACTCCAATTGGAATTGGCATTAGATACTGAAATAGGGGCTAAATAAACATAGTAGTCTATGTTTTTCTCCAAATCTTGGTAAATAAAGGAGGCACTCTCGCCCTTTCTTACCTTCTCTTCGATATTTTCGTTTTTTGCGACGATACCAAATAGCGCGTCAACTCCCTTTCCAAGCAGGCTAGCATCTGGATGCGAAGCGATGTGTGCCCGTCCCGAGAGGAGAAACGAAGTACTCTCATCAAAGGGCTTAATCTCCCGCACAAAGTCTTGCATCCAATTCAACGTTATATCAAGCCCGACCATCCCTGCAAAACGACTATTACGACGTATAGGACTCGCTACCGTAGTCATCATTATTCCTGATTGCGAGTTCTCGCTAGTGGTATCAAGATAAGGTTCCCAAATATCAGGCGCATTTATCAATTTAAAATTGGCATACGGTTCGGGATCTCCATTCATAGAGAGCTCCGTACTCACAACTTTCAGATTTTTATTATCATCATAATACATATAGCGCGAGAGACGTCCTACATCGCTTGTATAGTTTGTACGAAATTGTGAATATTCATAGCTATCCCAAAAAGTCGTAATCTCCTTATGATTTCGGTAGGAGTTTTGAAGCATATCCAAAAAAATAGATTCCCACAATGAAGAATCTAGGGTAGGATATATTTCAAACGATTGTGAGAGGGTAGTCGCTATGCCCATATACTCTTCCAGACGACTCCGCACTTCAAAAGCCGCTTTCTCCGCACTCAAACTGACCTTTGTATAAGCCTCGCCCTTGAGGGTCTCGGAGGTATTGGTGACCAAGTAACCTATCGAAATTATGTATATCACTAACGAAACCGTTAAGACCAAAAGCACGATCTTGTTACGAATACTAATATAAATACGCATCGTTACATACAATTTTAGAGCTCAAATGAAAGCGCAGGCATGCATTCTTGTAAGAATGTCTTTAGAAAAAGAAGCGCACAAATATTCTTAGCCGTGTACACCACCTATCCCTCGAATACGGTTTGCACAGCTTTGGAAATATGCAAACGGATCACTACTAGGTTGTAGAGGTATTGAGCGACCTGTCCATAGGAAACTATACTCGTCTCTCCTAACGAAGAGGGCTCAGTACTATAGCACTGTACTGCAAGTACTGTCGTATCTGCATGTAGTGCTATTAGATCCTGTACCCTTGCATTAATTCTCCCAATGTAGTACGAAAGACCTGGCAGTACTGGACTTGAAAAAATAGCACTCTTCCCCTCCGATTCCATTAAAAGCGAAGTCGTTACTCTCTCGCCACAAAGCGTTGTTAGTAGGGGAGTATGTAGCCCAAGAGAGAGCTCTTTCTCTTCGAGATAACGCTTAAAATTTGTGTGAATCTCGGGAATATTCTTCTTAATATCTTCCAACCGTTGCTCTTCGGAGGCATCCTCTTCAAGAACTGTACAATCGGAGACGCTAAAAGAGGCTCGCTGAAATTTGAAATGAGGCAATGTAGTATCTGGAACGAATGGATTAATAATATCATACCACGCCCTATAGCAATCATAAAGAGCACAATGCATCGCTACTACACGTTCGGGATAGAACTCGCCCGTTGAGCCATCCACCACGATAGACTCCCGCATCTGCTCCTTACCACAAGCAGAGCCCGCCACCCAACCTACTATTGTCCGTTCAAGCTTTGATGGTAAGGTTGCTAAGTAAATGCCAAAATTCAAATGCACCGAACTAAATGCTGGCACAACTACGATAGAGAATCCTATCGGGAAAGTGTCCTTCTCTATACTCTCAAAGTTAAACGATTGGTAGGAGTTTATATGCGCTGTTCGCACCCATGGAGTTAGGTCATTTACATGAATTAACAAGGGTTCTCCCGCTGCATTGTATTCAGGTTCGTGTGCTGCTGCTATACCTCCAATCCAGTTGCCCGTAGGAAGAAGCGACAGCGTCTCATCCAAAGCCGTAAGCACCAAGAGATGATTGTTGCAGATCATCTCTGTAACCTCGCGAACAGAATAATAGGCACGCGCCTCCATCACCTCTTTGTATCGAAACAAAGATAATTCTTTTTCGTTGCAAAGAATGCAGATTCTACCTACCTTGCAAGCTCAAAAAGTGCGGACGAAATTCCCAGCAACTCAGCGAATTCGGTGTGAAAATCTGTGATATCTCCCAAATTGTGAACACGATGTGGCGCAAGGTTCTATACTACCTAGTTTATCTTTTGGTTAGCGTGGTAGGGCTTGCTCTTATCCTATTGGTCTTGCTCGTGATCTTTGAGAGAAAATGGGGAGAGGTCGTAGTCAAACAAAGTCTCGAGCTACTCAATGAACAACTTGATGTTCCCGTTTCTACCTCGGGTGTCGATTTTACCTTCTTTGCTAACTTTCCACATGCAAGCCTACATCTACACGATGTTGTAATCCCCTCTACGCATTCAAAGATATTTGGAAAATCGGATACTCTGCTCGTTGCTAAAAGTGTCTTCCTCGCTCTCAATCCCTTCGATCTCCTACAGGGGCAGAGTCGAGTTGAAGCATTCCGCATCGTACAGGGCTATCTTAATATTAAAGTTGCGAAAACTGGAGAACGAAATTATGACATACTCAAGAGGGAGACCGCGCATCAAGATTCCACAGAGAAGAAACCGCTATTTCTAGAGATTCAGGCTATACGTTTGGATCAGATGGTGCTCCAATTTGCCGACGCACGGAATCTACTTACGGCTCGTCTCATCGTCCCTAACCTCCAAGCACAACTTGCAATACAGCACGACAATTTTAAGATTAAACTCCGAGCCGAGGGGCTTGTTGAGACGATTCGTCAAGGCGATTTTATTTTTGCACAAAAAGAACATTTTACACTACGCACAAGCTTCGATGCTAGCCCAACAAAAATAGAGACCGCAGAGACGCTACTGTATCTGGATCGCAACAAACTACACATAGCAGGGATCTGGGATCTACAAGGCACAGAGACCCAACTCAATGTAGCTGGCACGCACTTAGATCTACGAACCATACTCGGCTTTGCTTCGCAATATAAGTGGCAATTACCCCAAAATATAGAACTTAAGGGGGCACTCAATGCCTCGTTAAATCTTAAAGGAGCCATACAACCAACAGGAAATCCTCGACTTAGTATGGCCGTTCATGGTGAGGATCTTACTCTAAAAATTAACGACCTCTCCTATCAAATAAAAACCTTCGAAGGGAGTTTCTCGAATGGCAGCAATGCAACTCGCCAGTCCACTCTTTTCGAGATCTCAAAATGCGAAATAACTAGGGGAACTTCGACTGTACACCTGCTTCTGAAGTTAAACAACTTGGAGCATCCTACGCTTTACACCCTCTTAGATGGTTCTCTACAAAACGACGAAATCCCTCTCCCTTTCCTCGCCCCCTACGTAAAAAGCTACAACCTCCTGCGTGGTGAAGGTGAATTCGTTACAACACTGACAAGACTTGATTCTCTTTCCTTTGCGAACTTAGAGAATCCCAAATTCAAATTCAATATCGATTTTGATTTGAACAAGATCGCCCCCAATCCCTTCCACCAATTCACCGAACTCCGTGGTGCTATAACACTAAGCGACGAAGATCTCATAAAGGGAGCAATACGCGGTAAGTGGAACGAGGTAGATTTCGAACTCGGTGTGAATGTCCTTCACTTCCTATCATTGTTTAGAGAGGCCGCTCCTAGACCACTCTGGACCTTAAATGCTCGGTTAACAAACTGGAGGATTCCGAACGACGGAATCCCCGTATGGAATCCCGAGACGAGAAATTCGTCCTCTAATGATTCTTCCACAATTAGTTCTGCAGATCTTTGGAAGCGCCTAGGATACATGAAAGGCGAACTCTCTATCTTCAGGAGTCAATATAGGGGCGATGCTATAGATTCCTTCCAAGCACAATTTGCACTCTCGCAGGAAAAGTTTCAGGTGAACCTGAAGAATCTTCTCTGTTTTGGGGGACATTTGCATGGCGATCTGTGTCTAGAAAACGACACCCCTCAATCGCGACTCTTACGAGCCAATCTTTACCCAGATAAGCTCAACTTGCAATCCGTATTCCGCGGGTACGAAAATTTTGGACTTAAAAACTTCGGACACGAAAATCTCTCTGGTTTACTCTCAGGAACGCTTTCTTTACATCTCCCCTTTATAGGCAACTCGCTTGATTTCGATCGACTACAAATGCGCACGAAAATACAGATTTATAATGGCGAACTACGGGATATTAATGGATTAGAAAAACTCTCCACTTTTATAAGACTTGACGAATTAAAGAGACTCCACTTCTCAACCATCGAAAATGAGATCTCGGTCGCTAGACAAAAGATTACTATCCCGAGAATGCGGATTAAATCCTCAGCTCTTTCGCTAAACATGCAAGGCGAACAATATTTTAATTCTCACTTCCAATATCGCCTCCAACTCTCTCTCTCCGATCTCTTGTTCAATAGGTGGCGTACAAAAAGCAAGAATTGGGAAGACGAGAGTTACGAAGAGAGTGGTGCTAATTCTGGTGGTTCGTTGTATGTAATTATCGAGGGCGATTCAACAGATGTGCGCGTCTCCTTCGATCGTAAAGCACTTGCCGAACGCCTTCGCACACACGTCCAACAAGAAAAGGAGGAGCTACGCGAGCTCTTCAACGACGAATTTAGATGGAGGAAAAACGATTCCGCAATGCGCACAATGAAACCCAATACACCAAACCCACACTACACCATCGAATGGGAAGAAAACGATTCTATAAACCGTGCCGACTCTGCAAAAAGAAATAAGAACAAAATCTCACCATTCAAGAAACAGAAAGATCTCCCTACAGTGACTTGGGAAGATGATTGAGTACATTAGCCTAAAGCTACAAAGCTCAATTTCTAGTTACTCGGGGCGGCTCAAGAAAGTACATGGCGATGTTTGAATGATGTATTCATTACGAACCTTTAGGAGTTTTGTTTGTTTAGTTTAAATTTTTGAACTTTGTAGTATATAAACAAGTTAAGGAAGTGGTTTCCTTGACAAATAAATAAATAGAAAGCATGGACGTACAACAGATTTTAGCTGATTTGCAGAAGAAGCACCCAGGCGAGCCTCAGTTCTTGCAAGCAGTGACGGAGGTTTTGGAATCGGTAAAGGACGTGTACAACGAGAACCCGAAGTTCGCTCAAAACAAGATCATGGAGCGGATTATCGAGCCCGATCGCGTATTTATGTTTAAAGTGCCATGGGAAGACGATAAGGGTGAAATTCATGTAAACATTGGTTACCGTGTACAGTTCAATGGAGCTATTGGTCCGTACAAGGGTGGTATTCGTTTCCAACCCAACGTAACGTTGGATACTATGAAATTCTTAGGATTCGAACAGACCTTCAAAAATGCTCTTACTACTTTGCCTATGGGCGGCGGTAAAGGCGGTAGCGATTTCAATCCAACGGGGCGCTCAGATGCAGAGGTTCGTCGTTTCTGCGAAAAGTTCGTAATGGAGCTATGGCGTCACATTGGAGCTGAGACTGACGTACCTGCTGGCGATATGGGTGTCGGTGGTCGCGAAATTGGCTACATGTACGGTATGTACAAGAAACTTGCTCAGTGCCACACTGGTGTGTTTACTGGTAAAGGGATGAACTGGGGTGGTTCGAAAATGCGTCCTGAGGCTACCGGTTATGGTGCTGTTTTCTTTTTGAACCATATGCTGGCTGCTCATAACGATACTATTAAGGGGAAACGTGTTGCTGTTTCTGGTTTTGGTAATGTTGCTTGGGGTGCTTGCGAAAAGCTCGTTCAATTAGGTGCAAAGGTGGTATGTATCTCCGGTCCTGATGGTTATATCCTAGACGAAGCTGGCATGACTCAAGAAAAAGTAAACTATATGCTCGAGCTCCGCGCTTCTAACCAAAACATTGTAGCACCATACGAAAAGAAATTCCCCGGATCGAAGTTCATTGCAGGCAAAAAACCTTGGGAAGTAAAAGTAGACATCGCGATGCCTTGTGCTACACAAAACGAGCTGAGCGCGGATGATGCTAAGGCTCTTATTGCCAATGGTGTAAAGTACGTAGCAGAAGTTTCGAACATGGGATGCCAAGCGGATGCCATCCACGCATTCGTAAATGCTCGCATACCTTTCGGACCTGGTAAGGCTGTAAATGCAGGTGGTGTAGCAACTTCAGGTTTGGAAATGTCGCAAAACGCTTTGAAACTCAGCTGGTCGGGCGACGAAGTGATTGCTCGTCTTGAGACAATTATGCAAGACATCTTCAATGCTGCCGTTCAGTACGGTAAAGAAAAAGATGGGTACATCAACCTTGTTAAAGGTGCAAACATTGCAGGCTTCATGAAAGTCGCTAATGCAATGTGCGATCTCGGGTTGGTATACTAAGCTTCTAAGACTGGATATAAAAAGAGCATCTCACTTAAGTGGGATGCTTTTTTTTTCAGCGTTTCCTTTTTTCTATTCCAAATTCTGGTGTAGTCTATAATATTAAGTGGGTGACATAATTCTGAATTGACATATTAATTTCTCACAGCTTAAATCTGTCCATGAAAGGTATGACTTGTTATGCTTTTAAATGTTAGGAATGGTAATATTCAATTATCTCACATTATACAATCCACGATTTTAACAACGCAATTTCCTCTGGCCAACGCTCTGGTTCAGGCGTTTCGAGGATAAGAGGGATATCGTCCGTTCGTGGATCTTGAACTATTGCACGAAATGCTCCGAATCCAATAGTACCTCTTCCTAGCGGAGCATGACGATCCTTTTTACTTCCTACACCATGCATTGCATCGTTCAGGTGCATACCTCGCAGGTATTGATGTCCAATTATAGAATCGAATTGATGCATCATTATACTGTAGCCATCAGGGGTAGAAAGGTCATAACCTGCGACATGCGCATGGCAAGTATCGATACAAACACCAATACGAGATTTATCGTCTACTTTTTCGATGATGGCTGCGAGTTGTTCAAAAGTAAAGCCGAGATTTGTGCCTTGACCTGCAGTATTCTCCAGTACCGCACAGACTCCAGTAGTGAGCTCTAGGGCTCGATTCACTCCTTCTGCAATGTAGTCTAAGCACTGGTCTGGCGAAATGAGCTTGAGATAACTTCCTGGATGAAAGTTTAATCTATCAACCCCAAGTTGTTGGCAACGCGACATCTCATCGATAAAGGAGTTGAGCGACTGTTGTCGTTTCTCCAATTCGGGATTGCCGAGATTAGTTAAGTAGCTATTATGTGGGAGGATCTGGCTGTTCGTATAGCCATATTCAAGACATCGTTCCTTGAAAGAATTTATCTCGTTGAGCGTCAGTGGCGCAGCATTCCATTGCCTTTGGTTTTTGGTAAAAAGGGCGAAAGCTGTAGCTCCTATCTCGTGTGCATTCTTTGGGGCATTTGCAACGCCACCTGCTGCGCTTACGTGAGCTCCAATGTATTTTGCCATACTGAATATCCAAATAAAAAATTCGAGGCTAAAGCTAATGAAATTAGCTGGCTCATACCGTTTTTCGTACCTTAGCTATACGCAAAGGGGTAAGAGATGTATGGGTTGCGAAATCGTCCAGTGGGGCTACAAAGCTTTCAGAAAATACGAGAGAAGAACTATCTCTATGTGGATAAAACACAATATATCGAGCAGCTCTTAAAAGAGTGGGTAATTCAACGAAATCAGCACCACTAGCAATACAATATTTTAAGATGGCAGAGCGAAAACTACCTATCGGAGTGCAGAATTTTGAAGATCTGCGCAAAAACGAATATCTCTACATAGATAAGACCAAGTATATTGAACAGCTATTACGCGGTAAAGTATACTTTTTAAGCCGCCCACGTCGTTTCGGGAAGAGTTTATTTCTTTCAACGCTAGCCGCCTATTTTCGTGGTCAGAGGGAACTTTTTAGAGACTTGTATCTCGAGAAAGCTGAAGAGGAACTTGCCAAGCAAGAAGGACGCCAAGCGTGGCAAGAGTATCCAGTCTTGTATCTGGACTTCAATACAAGCAACTACAAAGACTCTGAAAGTCTTGCCATAAATTTGAATAACCATCTGACCGTTTGGGAAGAACTCTATGGCACAGCTCCTTCTGAGCAGGACTATTCTACTCGTTTTATGGGAGTTATTCGTCGTGCTCATAAGAAGACAGGCAAACAAGTGGTAATACTAGTCGATGAGTACGATAAGGCGCTCCTCGATACCTTAGACAATGAGGACTTAAATACTCAATATCGCGACATCTTAGGAGCATTCTTTTCGGTAATTAAGACTTGCGACGAACACCTCCGTTTCTCTTTTTTAACGGGCGTCACAAAATTTAGCAAGGTGAGTGTTTTTAGTGGTTTGAACAATCTGCGCGACCTAAGCCAATTATCAGACTTTGCAGCAATATGCGGAATTACAGAGGCAGAACTCAAAGCAAATTTTGCTCCGGAACTTGAAATACTCGGACAAGAACTCTCGCAAACTCGCGAAGCGCTTCTTGTTACCTTGAAAAAACGTTACGATGGCTATCTATTTGCACGACGAGGAGAGAATGTTTATAACCCGTTCAGTTTATTAAATGTTCTTGCAGCCAAAGAGCTAGCAGACTACTGGTATGCCACAGGTACTCCCGACTTCTTGGTGAAATATTTGAAGGAGGCTCACTATTTTATTCCTGATCTAGAAGACGGAGTACGTCTTGACGACTATGGTTTGGATAAGCACCGCGCCGATGCTCATGATCCAGTCCCTATTCTTTTTCAAACGGGTTATTTGACCATTAAGGAATACGTCTCCTCGCGCAACTATTACCGTTTAGGCTACCCAAATGATGAGGTGCGTTACGGTTTTCTCAACAACTTAAAGAGTAGTTTTTTGCCTTTAGATCGTGGGTTAGGAATCTCGATTTTCAAATTCCTTGACGATATCGATGCACAAGATGTCGATTCCTTTATGGAACGTCTGCAGACAGTTTTTGCCAATTTACCCTACGATACGAGCGAAAGAAACGAGCTTAAGTTTCGCGAGCGCGATTACCAGATTGTCGTATACCTTGTCTTTGCGTTACTCGGTCAGTATGCGCAAACGGAGGTAGTGAGTACAACGGGTCGTGCCGATTGTGTAGTCGTAACCCCAACAACGATTTATGTGTTCGAATTCAAGCTCTGGAGTGCAGGTCGTGCCGAAGATGCTTTGCAACAGATTATCGACAAAGGGTATGCAGCAAAGTATCAATCTTCAGGTAAATCTATAATACTTGTCGGAGCAAGCTTCGACCAAGGGGCGCGGAATATCGGGGAATATAAAGTGCAGCACGGAATCTAAATAATGAGACAGTTTTGCGTGTTACTTTGTGCGTTCGTCGTCATTAAGCAATAAGGGGGTGTAAGCTTGCGTTGATCTGTTAATTCGTACATTTGTTGCACGATGCATAGTGGGTTGTGGATTTTTCGGAGAGTGTGTAGGTGGTACTCGTGTGTAGTACTTACCCTTTTTTTTCTTTTTATACTCGGTTGTGGCACTAAAAAAAACACTGCATATCGCAGGTTTTATCATCGTTTCACATCGTATTTTAACTATTATTTCAACGCAGAGGAAGCTTACGACGCTGGTGTACGGCAAGCCACGAGGGGTATGCAATACGACTATACTCGAATCCTCCCTTTCTGCCTAGCTGGACTTCCAGAGGCTGCGACGAGTGCTGCAGGAGATATGGATAGAGCACAAGCAAAATGCGCGATGCTCATCAAGTCACATTCCTTGACGGTAAAACCAGCAAGAGGTAAAGATGCCTTAACACCCAAAGAGAAGGCTTTTTATGCACAAAACGAGTTCAATATCTATGCGAGGAAAGCGTGGTTGCTGATCGGGAAATCGCGTTTATGGAGTGGCGACTTAGTAGAGGCACAGCGTGCTATAGACTTTGCTATGCTACAATATGCAGGACTCCCAGAAGGCTGGGAAGGGCAGTTGTGGAAAGCACGTCTGGAAATGTTAGATGGACAATTGCTGGAAGCACGCGAGCGTCTAGCTGCATTGTCAGTCTCGCCCTACCGACCGAAAAAGAAGCTATATACGTACCTATTAGAGTCCGTCTGGGCAGATGTCTTTGTCGCGGAAAATAAATACGAAGAGGCGTATCAACATGGTAAGCTCGCGCTAGAGTTTGCGCCCACGCGACAAGATAGAGCGCGTTGTAGACTGGCTTTAGCGCAGTTATGTGAGGAGTTGAAAAACTATCAAGAGGCATTTCTTTTGTACAAGAAGGTTGCAAGAAGTGCACCAAATTACGAAATGAGCTTCAATGCATTGGTGCGTAGTGCCTCGTTGGCGGCCCGTGTCCAAGGGAAGGGGATGGAGAAGAGTTTGCGCAGCTTAGCACGAGATGAGAAGAATGCAGATTACCTAGATCAAATCTAC
The DNA here is from genome assembly GCA_965240855.1 of uncultured Bacteroidia bacterium. Lineage (GTDB taxonomy): Bacteria > Bacteroidota > Bacteroidia > Bacteroidales > CAJPTX01 > Bacteroides_D. The sequence goes on from CBDEMG010000018.1 coordinate 14,234, forward strand.
TATGCACTTGGTGAGATCGCTTTTGCAAAGGGAGATACCATCGCTGGTCTGGAGCTGTTCAAGGAATCGGCACTAAAGAGCGTATCGAATGCAAAGCAGAAAGGAGTCTCGCATTTACGCGTTGCAGAATATTATTTCGCCAAGAAGAATTATTTACAGGCAGCCTCGGCGTACGATAGTGTATTAAATACACTACCCGAGAGCTATCCTCGCTACACAGAGATAGCGAAACGCGCTACAATTCTAGGACGCTTGGCTAATGCACAAGGCATAGTCTTACGCGAAGATAGTCTACAACGGATTGCGCGTATGTCAGAAACAGAGCGAGTGACGTTCGTACAAAAAATTATTGAACAGGAAAGGGAAAAGGAGCGTCTTGCTAAATTAGAGGAAGAAAAGGAACAGCTGGATCGAAATTTTGCACAACAGAACGAATATCGTCAAGGGGGACTCCAACAAGGAGTAGGACGTTCGCAACAATCAAGTTGGTATTTCTATAATACTTCAGCTCTCGGCTTTGGTCGTTCTGATTTTAAAGCAAAATGGGGCGGTCGTAAATTAGAGGACAACTGGCGACGTAAAAATAAACAATCCGTTAACGTAAGCCCCGACGGCCAAGAGGTGCAGGATAGTACAAAAAAGGGGATGGATAAGTATTCTGTAGGATATTACATGGCAGATTTACCTCTGACAGATTCGGCCGTAGAATACTCAAATTCATCAATCCAACGAGCGATGCTCGAGATGGCAGATGCTTACCGAAACGATTTAAACGATACGTCTCTTGCACTAGATACTTATGAACGGATCTTGGAACGATATCCTACAAACGAGAGTGCTGCCGAAGTGTGTTTTATGGCATACATGACTGCAGACAAGGCTGGCTTAGCAAAGCCGAAGGCCATTTTTCGCGAACGTTTAATGAGTAGATTCCCAACAAGTTCGTATGCTCGCATACTTTCAGATCCCGAGTATATGGCTAAAGTCCAAGCGGAAAAGGAGCGGAACGAACAACGAGCAGAAGACATCGTAGCTCTGATGCGCACAGGAAGTAGGGAAGAGGCTTACAGACAAGCTAAACTAGCCAGCGAGAGCGCTACTGCAGATGAATACAAAGTTCGTTTCGACCTTCTTGCTGCACTCAATGCAGGCGTAGAACCAGGCGATTCGCTACAGGTAGAAACATTGAAGAATTTTGTAAAGGATTATAGAGAGTATCCAGAGAGCAAATATGCGGATGATGTCTTAAGAGCTATTGCCAAGCGCGAGTTGATAGGCGAAGAGTTGGCGCCGTTGATAATAGGAAACCAAGAGATTGTCTCACAAGAGACAGAGAAGCAGTATACGTATTCGGGAGGACGACATCTGTTACTGTTGGTCTTCAATCCGAAAGAGAACATGCGCGAATTGAAATTCCAAGCTATAAGTTTCGGAGTAGATTACGATGTAAACCTAGATCTGGAGGTCGAGGAAATTCTCCTAAACGAGAATGCAACACTGCTTGCCATTAGTTCTTTCGAATCGTTGGATGCGACCCTCGCGTTTCGGATCGCAATGGAAGATGCCGAGCCGTTTGGCGATGTAGCACCTTATTATATCATCATTTCGCCAGAGAATTTCGAGCTACTTAAAGAGCAGAAAGCTTTTTTGCCGTACGTAGATTTCTATAAAAAGAACTATCCGAAACAATACCACTAGTTGAGTATATAAACAAGCATTGAGCGTACTAAAAAATCGTTTCGTAGAAGTAAGGAGAGAGTGAGTATGGGAGCTGTAGTATTATGGGTAGATGATGAGATAGAACTTCTCCGTCCACACATATTATTTTTAGAACGGAAAGGATATCAGGTTCATACAGCAACGAATGCAGACGATGCACTTGATATAGTAGAACGCTCTCCTATTGATATCATCTTCTTGGATGAAAATATGCCTGGACTCTCGGGGCTCGAAGCGCTCTCGCATTTCAAAAGACTGAATCCGACAATCCCCATAGTGATGGTCACCAAAAGTGAGGAGGAGGATATTATGGATAGAGCAGTCGGGGCGAAGATTGCGGACTATCTCATAAAGCCTGTAAACCCGAGTCAGGTCTTGATCTCGTTAAAGAAGCACGTGCATGAACGGGAATTGGTCTCGGCAGAGACGACGACGGCTTACCAGACCAACTATTTACAACTTGGGGAGGCCATAAACAGTGCTCTTACGTGGGAGGATTGGCAACGTATCCATCTGCAGCTGAGCGAATGGCGTATTAGTTTACTCTCGGTGAATGCTCCAGATATGTTGGAGTTGCATGGGCAGCTACAGCGACAAGCGGACGTGGCTTTTGGTAAATACATTCGTAAAAATTATGCAGGATGGTTTAAAGATGTGCGTAGTGGTCCCGTGACCTCTCCGCGCGTAATACGCGAATATCTCCTGCCATACCTCGAAGCTGGCGAAAAGGTCTTGCTCTTAGTGATTGACAATCTTCGCTTCGATCAATGGCGTATGCTCCGCGAGACCATTGCAGCCTCTTGGCGCGTAGAACAAGAGAAGATGTATTGTGCAATATTGCCCACAGTAACGCACTATGCTCGTAATTCGCTTTTTGCGGGATTAATGCCTCTAGAGATATCTAAACTTCATCCCGAACTCTGGGTAGGCGAACAAGACGAAGAGGGGAAGAATATATATGAGCACGAACTACTACTACGAAACTTGCAACGTATTGGTAACAAGAGTTCTGTACAGTATTACAAGGGAGCAACCTTAGATGGAACTCCTCTCAAAGATGGAGACTTCCGCAAATTGTTAGAAGCCGATCTTACGGTCGTGGTCTACAATTTCATTGATATGCTCTCACACGCTCGACACGACATGGAGATCATGAAACAATTAGCCAACGACGCAAATGCTTACCTCTCGCTAACACAGAGTTGGTTTAAACACTCTGATCTTTTTACATTCTTAGAGAAACTGAGCCACTACCCTGTGCGACTACTCATTACGACAGATCACGGCTCTATTCAAGTAAAAAAAGCTCTTAAAGTAATCGGCGATCGCGAGACTTCAAATAACATGCGATACAAGCTTGGTAAAAGCCTTGCATATAACGACAAAGAGGTTTTTGCTTGCATCAATCCCGCCGAAGTTCATTTACCACAAACAACCATGAGTGCGCGCTATATATTTGCACTGGGGAACGACTTTCTCATCTATCCCAACAATTTTAATAATTATGCTCGTTTGTTTAAAGATTCGTTCCAACACGGCGGCGTTTCACTCGAAGAGATGTTTGTCCCCTTTGTCTCTCTTCGACCGCAAGCTTGAGGCTACAAGATGGAATCTGCAGTGAGCATCGCTATTCGTTCGGAGAGCGAAGTTGATCTTTCGAGATCCGTTCAAGAATTCCTAGATAAGATAGGACTCCGCCAGTGTATTTGTTTCTGGGGTGGACTCGGCGTAGGGAAAACTACTTTTATTCGCGCTCTCTGCAAACATCTCGGCGTGAAGGATATCGTAACCAGTCCCACTTTTTCGCTCATAAACGAATATCATCGAACTGGAGGAGGCTCTGTATATCACTTCGATTTCTACAGATTAACTCGTTTGCAAGAGGCCGAAGATATTGGGGTATCGGAATATTTTGAGAACACAGAAGCTCTTTGTCTCATTGAGTGGCCTGCTCTAGTAGAATCGCTACTACCCGAGGAGTGTCTTCATGTTACTCTAACAGTAGAGGAGAATGGCGAGCGCCAATTGACAATTGGAATAAAAGAATAGTGAGACAACCCAGCTGAAGTATACAACGAATTGATAGGAGTCTTTATGCAATGTCATTGAAAAGAGGAATAGCATTAAGTTCACGCATCCTATTAGGTATAGTCTTTACTTTTTCAGGTTTCGTAAAAAGCGTTGATCCGCAGGGATTTGCCTACAAGCTACAAGACTACTTTACTGCTTTTGGCTTGGATGTCTTGCATCCCGCAGCCTATCTTTTAGCTGTATTTCTAGTCTCATTGGAATTCTATACTGGATTGCTACTGCTATTTGATGAATTGCGGAAATTCTCATCATTGCTAGTAATGCTTTTTATGGCATTTTTTACACCACTAACTCTATACTTAGCAATTGCTAATCCCGTATCGGACTGTGGATGTTTCGGCGATGCAATTAAACTTAGTAACTGGCAAACATTCTGGAAGAATGTCCCCTTGCTCATGGCAAGTATCTATCTATTCGTAGATGCATGGCAACGCAAGAAAAAAAGTACAGAAATGGGGGGACGGTGTACAAAATGCCCTATTGTTCGCAATATCCTATTCCCTACTCTTTTGGGGCTATTAGCTCTTTTCCCTGCCATATGGGCGACAAGACATCTCCCTATGATAGACTTTCGACCATTTCACATTAGTGCGAATTTACATGATGGTATGGCAATTCCAGATAATGCGCCGCAAGACGAATTCCGTACCGAGTTTGTCTATGAAAAAGATGGCGTAGAGAAGAAATTTACTGAGTATGATTATCCGTGGGAGGATTCCACATGGCACTATGTATCGAGCGAAAATATCTTGGTACAGCGGGGCTACGAACCGCCGATACACGACTTCGCACTCGAACAGACCGATGGGACAAACTATGTAAATGCTCTCTTAGCCCCCGACTCAACATTGAAATTACTAGTTGTCACACCCTTTCTACAAACGCTAACTACCAATGATATACAGACACTGAATGCATTACAAGCACAAGCTACGATAAATGGTATCGCTCTATTTCATGCAACAGCCTCCTCGCAAGGGCTACAGCAAGAGTTGCGCCAATCAGATGGTCTGCAAACTACACTCTATACAACCAATGAGCGGACACTAAAAACTATAGTGCGTGCGTCTACTGGGGTAGTTTTGCTGCGCAATGCAATTGTACTAGACAAGTGGACTCTCCACGATTTGCCCGATATCTCGTATTTTGGGAGCAAGTTACAAGATAAAAATGATGAGGAGTTATACGGAGCAGGTGGTTATCACATTGTTTGGATATTCTGGTGTATAGTAGTACTGCTTGGCATTGCAAGAGTTATAACATACTATTGCTCGCGTTGTAAGTTCATAAAACAGGTTGGATGATAATACGCGTGGTCAATACGCTGTCTCGTGTATTGGACGCTTAGGTGCTTCGAAGAATTTCATGTTCTTACCTGCAGCAAGACCTGCACGGATGTAGGACGAACTGATATCTAAAAGAGGTGCGGCGATCATGTGTATATTCTGGTAGTGCGAAAAAGCGGGAGAAAGTTCTTGCACTGCACCACGAGGATAGACGAGAATAGGATAATTGGATAAGATTTCAGCCCCTCGATACCACTTAGGCATTGCTACAAGCGAATCTCCCCCTACAAGGATAGAAAAACTGTGCTCGTGATAGCGATCTGCTAATATTTCCAGTGTATTGAATGTGTAGGAGGGACGAGGAAGCGAGTCTTCTATCTCACAGAGATGCAACCGAGAGTCTGCATAGTAATCCAACGTTTGTTGGATGGCACTCGCTCGTTCTCTAAACGGTGCTAAAAGCTCTGTAGCTTTATAGGGATTTTGTGGTGAGAGGACGAACCACAGGAGATCTACCGTCTCCTCATTCAAAACATGCCCAGCTATGGCTACATGACCAATATGGAGCGGATTGAAAGAACCAAAGAAAAGTACCACATTCATATAGAGACTATTCTACAAACGAAGGGTGAGCTAAGAAATCTTTTACAGCAGCTTCCAAATCACGTTTCGCTTTTTCGAGATTGTCATTTACAACTACACGGTCAAATTGAGACATCTCCTGCATTTCAAGATCATAACGCTCGAGTCGTTTTATGAGCGACTCTTCTGTTTCAGATCCCCTAGCAATCAAACGCGCACGTAATACTTCACGAGAGGGGGGGGCTATAAAAATAGTAAGAGCAAGATCGCCTAGTACTCGTTTTAAATTAAATGCTCCTTTCACATCAATATCAAAGAGTACCACTTCTTTACGCGCCCAGAGACGTTGTACCTCGCTACGCAACGTACCATAGAAATTGCCCTCATAGACCTCCTCCCATTCAATAAAGTCACCACGCTCTATTCTCCGTTGAAATTCGACTGCAGAGAGAAAATAGTAGGCTTCTCCGTCTTTTTCTCCAGCACGAGGCGCACGACTTGTCGCAGAAACTGAGAAACGAAGCTGAGGATAAATTGTTTGTAGATGCGAGATTAGAGTTGTCTTCCCAGAGCCTGAAGGGGCAGAAAATACTAGAGCTTTGCCAAGTACGGTTGTTATATTGTCTGACATTTGCTACAAAATATTCAAAACCTGTTCTTTAATTTTCTCGAGCTCGTCTTTCATTTGCACAACAAGGTGTTGCATTGCATTGTCGCAAGCCTTAGAACCGAGAGTATTAATCTCGCGCCCCATTTCTTGAGCAATAAACCCAAGCTTGCGTCCCTGTGATACTCCATTTTCGAGCACTTGCAAAAAGTATACGCAATGCTGCTCAAGACGTTGCAGTTCTTCATTGACATCGAGACGCTGTATGTGATAAAGAATCTCTTGGAGCATTCGTCCCTCGTCTATTTCAATCTCTTTGCGGCTCTTAAGAGCTGCTAATTCTGTCTCAAAACGAAGACGAAAAGCCTCAGGACGACGATCTTTAATCGTATTAATCTCTGCTGCGTAGCTACGAATCGCCGCTAAATGCTCTTGAAAATCGCGAGCGGTCGCTTGAGCTTCCTTTTCACGGAAGTTATTTACCTCATCTATCGCTCCCAATACTGCCTCATCCAGTAAGAGTTGTTCCTCATCTGAGGGGAGCTCCTCTACCTGCTTCCAAATTCCATCGGATTGCATTGTTACCTGCAGTAGGGTATCGTCGGAACATTGCAAATCACTAGTAGCACACAAACTACGAACATTAGCAAGCTGTATGGCAAAGAGCTGAGCGTTGAGTGTATGTAACTGCGGTTCTTGTCCTTCTTTCCAAAGAAGACTTACAATGAGATCAACCTTCCCGCGTTCAATACCCTTTGTGAGCATACTACGTATCCTACTCTCATAGCTACGGTAACGAATGGGAAGGCGCAGTGATCCGAAATCGAGCACTTTGCTATTAACAGTCTTTAATTCAACCGTGATGGCAAAATTAGAGCCCTCGCGCACACATTTGCCGAAACCTGTCATAGAACGCAGCATCGTATTTTCCTTATATCTAGGTAAAAGAGAAATTATTACGCTAAGAAAAGGAGAGCATAAAAGCTTTCATGCTCTCCTTTAAATATTAATATGGAGCTATTTTTATAGACGTTCGAGCTGCACAGTAAAGTGACGCATAATGGGAGCTTCCCATGTGATTTTTACCCCGCGTTTAATAGATTCGCGACGGTCATACACATTCTTGAGCGCAGCAGCTACGACATCCATATGGTTGTTTGTATAGGTACGTCGGGGGATCGCAAGACGCAAGAGATCTAAGCCACCAAAACGATTTTCTTTGGTCTTCGGGTCACGGTCAGCAAGAATATAACCGATCTCGCATCCACGAATCCCAGCCTCCAAATACAACTCTACCGTTAACGTTTGTGCAGGGAACTCTTCCTTAGGAACATTTGTAAGAATACGAAGAGCATCTACGAAAATAGCATGTCCTCCTGCAGGACGCTGGTAGGGAATCCCATATTCATCAAGCTTTTTACCAAGATAAGCAACCTGTTGGATACGCGTATCTAGATTATCGAACTCCGTGTTCTCGTCGAGCCCAACAGCGAGGGCTTCCATATCGCGTCCGTTCATACCACCATAAGTGATATAACCTTCGTTGACAATACAGAAGACTTTCGATGCGTCAAACCAGTCTGCATGCCTTGTGGCAAAGAATCCGCCCATATTTACGATCGCATCCTTCTTGGCACTCATCGTCATTCCATCTACGTGACTAAACATCTCGAGACAAATCTCTTTGATTGTTTTATTTTCGTAGCCTTTCTCGCGCATCTTTATGAAATAGGCATTCTCTGCAAAACGAGCTGAGTCTATGACGACACGTAATCCATGTTTATGGGTCAATTCTGCGACCTCACGGATGTTTTGCATACTGACAGGTTGGCCTCCTGCCGTATTGTTCGTACACGTAACAATGACAAAGGGTATCTTCCCTTTATGTTCGTTGAGCGCTTTTTCAAGCTTCTTCACATCCACATTCCCCTTAAATGGCACTTCGAGCTGCGTGTCCTTGGCCTCATCGACTGTGCAATCCAAAGCTACGGCACCGCGAGACTCGATATGCCCCTTAGTTGTATCGAAATGAGAATTACCTGGCACGACCGCATCTTTTTTCACCGTTGCAGAGAAAAATACATTTTCTGCAGCACGTCCTTGGTGTGTAGGGAGGACATACGGAAAACCTGTTATCCGACTTACCGCATCCTTAAATTTGAAAAAGGAACGCGAGCCTGCATAGCTCTCGTCTCCCATCATAAGAGCAGACCACTGGCGGTCGCTCATAGCACCTGTACCAGAATCGGTCAAAAGATCTATAAAAACCTCCTCGGCTTCTAATTGAAATACGTTATAATGCGCCTTCTTCAACCATGCTTCACGTTCTTCGCGAGTACTTTTGCGAATGGGTTCAACCATTTTGATCCGAAAAGACTCTGAAAAAGGTAATTCCATTTGTTTATCCCTCTATTTGATTCGTTTGTGTAAAAAAAGCCCCCCTCCTTCTCTCGTTAACCCAAAGTTAGTGTTTTATTTTGGGTTCTATGCAAAATCATTCTATTCTAGAATAGTAATAAAAAAAGAGACTCTCCTACTAAGAGAGTCTCTTGAAATTTTACTTGTACAGAAGAAGCTGGCTACTTCACTATACGAATCGCCTTGCGAGCGTTTGCGTGCTCAACAACTAGCAAATAGGCTCCTGCTGGGAGATCTTCTGCAGAAATATGAATCTCGGGCTGCCCGCTTGGGAGAAGAGAACGTACTACCATACCTTGCGCATTAACAAGCGAGATGCGAGAAAGCTCTTCTGTTTTTTTCACTACAATATCGTTTACAAAAGGATTAGGATAAACGGAGACTGCAGCCAAAATTGCATCCTCTACTGCACCAGGTTTGTCTCTTAGGGTAAGAGAACATTTGACATCATCATCTGGCATATTGAAGAAAAATAAGACAGTATACCCCGTTTCTGGCACGACTATTTTACCGTTCACCTTAAACTCGTCTGGCACTTTTTCTTTTGGAATATTTTTTAGAAACACTTTAACCTTTTTACCCGCCTTGACAGGCGTATTGCGCAAGATCTCCTCGCCACCAACTGAGAATTTTGCAATTACACCCGTTCCCTCTGGCTTCTCAAATTTTATAGTATGACCTGTAGCCATCGCACCAAATTTTACTGAAAATTCTACCTCGTCTGGTGCATCTTTCGCAGCAAATTTGAAGCCCGCATAATACTCATTCCCACCCTTCACGATCTTTGTTGTCCAATCTTCAGTATCAGAATTTGTGCCTAGTTTAAGTTTTACCTGCAATTGCTGAGGTTCTTTTCCATTTTCAGGAACAAAAACTACAACATAGTCTTCATCTGCTTTTGCTTCCGTGACCTCCGTTGCTTCATGACCAGTATACTTCCCTTCAGCAGATTTTTGCATTTTGTACGCCTTCGCACTCCCACCCGTCGTCGCAGCAAAACTTATTTTATATTTTTTTTCTGCTTCTGCATGAGCGCTCAGTACAAACAATGTTGTAACAAGAAGTAGTACTATGCTTAACAATTTTTTCCTCATTCCTTTACCTTTTTATTAAACCGAACTTCGTAGCTTTCTACCGTTAGAATTGTTTCGTAACAAGACTCTTCCGCGTCTTACTTTCCCTACCGCACTATACAAAATTAAAAAAAATTACATAAAGAAGACGGAAATTCAGTGCAATAACTGTAGATATCAAAAAAGCCACCTCAACTGGCTATTGAGATGGCTAAAATAGCTTTCGAAATCAGGGAACTACTTTTCGAGCATGGCAGCAAGCATCCAAATTGCTTTTTCTTGCTCTACAATCATACCCGTAAGCAGCTCGTTCGTTGCAATGTCTGTGGCATCGAGGCCTAGGAGGATCGTACGCTCTTCTACTACGAATACGCCGTAGGTCTCGAGTACTTTCTCGCACATTTCCCTCTCATTGAGACATTTGCTGCATTGCTCCTGCACCTTCGCTTTTTTCAGATAAGTAGAGAAATGCGAGTCGGGCTTCCCGCCTAGCTGTAAGATCCGTTCTGCAATATCGTCGATGTGCGTAGCATACGTATTGTACGCATTCTCGAAATAGGAATGAAGTTGATAGAAATCGTGCCCCTTCACATTCCAATGAAATCCTCGCAGATTCGTATAGAATATCTGCATATCTGCTAATAGTTGTTCGAGCGCCTCTATCGTTTTTGCGCTTTTAGCGGCATCAAGCTTTGTATAATCTAAAACACTCATCGTATTATAATTTGGTCTTTAGAGATAACGAAGATTTGTTATAAATGTTTTCGTTTTTGATAAAATATAAGGAAAAGATTCTCAATTCTAGAAGCCAAAGCTAGTGAAATAGAGATTGTCTAATTTTGTTTATCTAAGATTGTGAACGATGAACGGTTATAGGTGGCAGTTGGATCAGATTATAGCGCTCGCACTGCAAGAAGATATCGGAAGTGGCGACGTGGCAACGAATGCCTTAATAGAAAGCGCTGTAACTGCGCAGGCAGATTGGATAGCCAAAGCAGAAGGTATTGTAGCAGGACTAGAGATTGCGCTGCGCGTATTTCAGACCATTTCGCCAACAATAGAAATGGAGCGATATGTAGAAGAAGGGGAAAGGGTTGTAAAAGGAGAGTGTCTTGCCACATTTAAAGGTAACTACAAATCGTTACTACTGGGAGAGCGTACCGCCTTGAATTTTGTACAACGAATGTCTGGGATCGCCACGCAGACGCGAGCCTATGTAGAAGCGATAGGAGAGTTACCAACAAAATTACTCGATACCCGTAAAACCTTACCTGGACATCGAATTTTAGATAAAGCGGCCGTAAGGGCAGGTGGCGGTAAGAATCACAGAATGGGGCTCTACGACCTAGCAATGATAAAGGATAATCATATCGCAGCAGCTGGAGGAATACTGCCTGCCGTAAAACTGGTACGCGAGAGGATTCCCGCCTATTTACGTATAGAGGTAGAGACTTCTAACATGACAGAGGTGCGCCAAGCATTAGAGGCTCAGGCTGACATTATAATGCTGGACAATATGAGTCTGGAGACTATGCGGGAAGCCGTTGCATGGATCGGAAGGCGAGCTCTGACCGAGGCTTCTGGTAATGTCACTTTGGAGCGCATCCGCTCTATTGCAGAGACTGGAGTAGATTTTGTGAGTGTTGGGGCTATAACGCATAGTGTGAAAGCACTGGATATAAGTATGAAGCTAAAAGTACATTGAGTTTAAATGAACACAACGCGGGAGCAATTGTTAGAGGAGTTGGACGAACTCCGAGAGAGGAAGCGCGCAGTATTGTTAGGACATTATTATGCTTTGCCTGAAGTGCAGGAGGTCTGTGATTTCCTAGGCGATTCGCTTGCACTCTCGCGGAAAGCTGCAGATGTAGATGCGGATATCATCGTATTTTGTGGAGTACATTTTATGGCAGAGACCGCTTCTATTCTATCACAAGAAAAAAAAGTGCTCCTCCCTTCATACGAAGCAGGGTGCTCGCTGGCAAATGGCATAACAGGCGCGCAGTTGGCTGCTTGGCGCAAAGAGCACCCCGAGTATTTTGTAATCTCGTACGTAAATACTACCGCCGAGGTTAAGGCTTATACCGATTGTTGCTGCACATCGGCTAATGCTTTACAGGTGGTGCAGCATTACGGACAAGGGCGTAAAATACTGTTTGCTCCAGATAGAAACCTCGGGCGCTACATTCAGCAAACTACGGGCTTGGAGATGGAGATTTGGGATGGCGCTTGTCATGTACATAACGAATTTACTCCAGCAAAGATAAAGGCTCAAATGGAGTGCTATTCAGAAGCAAGAGTGTTGATCCACCCAGAGAGTGCTGGTGCTGTAGACGAAGAAATTCGGAAGAATCCGCGCGTATTCATAAGTTCCACAACAGGGATGATTGCCGAAGCTGCTCGATGTAACGAGCAGCAAATTTTGGTAGTAACCGAAGAGGGCGTTCTATACAAAATGCGACAAGACGCTCCTACGAAGGAATTTGTACTGATTGCTCCTACAGCGCAGTGCGAATATATGAAACAAGCAACTCTTGAGAGCGTAGTGACATGTTTACGCGAAGAAAAAAACGAAGTCCGCGTATCTAAAGAGTTAGCTGCTCGGGCACGCTTGTCAATAGACCGGATGCTTGCAATTGGGTGATTTTTTTTTGTGAAATTGAGGCAATTCTCGCGCGGCATGTAAGTTGCTTTATGTTGTAGAATGGGAGGTCGTAAGCCTAGAAAAGTTTTGATAGTTGTACATTTGTATGTATAAAGAGAATCAATAACCACAGACAAGAGAGAGATGAGACTCAAAGAGAATTTGTACTTCTTGGCATTGCTTGGGGGCTTTAGTATTAGCTTTGCACAGGCACAAACCCTTGGTCCAGCAGATGGAGATGCCGCTTATAAATCGCCCACAGGCGACCAAATGGAACGGGTTGACAAGGGGACGCATATCACGAATAATACCATTTATCAAACCGTAGGGAAAACGATGCCCTATTATGTAGCGCCAAGTTTGTTGAATTTCCCAACCTTGGATCGGGATAAAATTAAATACACAACGGCAGAGTTAACTTCTGTACCGCCAATTACATGGACTTGGTCGACGGCATCTACCAATATTACAGTTTCTGGCGCCACAAACCTAAATAAAGCAGATATCACTGTGAATATGCAAGAACCTGGAGCAACAATAGAGGTTGCAGAGAACTCTTCTTGCGGTGCAGCGGCAAAATCGTCGTTCAAACTTGTGGGGACGGCGGTGCCGAGTCTATACATCAAGGATGCCGAGCTTGCTGGCGTTGCCTCCGTGGAGCAAACTTTCGATGGCAGTTCAGATATCCCTGCAATTTTTCAGAATTCTAAAGGGCGTAAATTATCCACTTGCGACGCTTCAAGTATTAATGGTAAAAAAATTAAGCTGAAACTCGTATCTAAAGAAGACCCTCTGGAAAAAACAGAACCCAACTTCCGCAAGTATTCCTTCTCGATTATGATGCAAGAGTATCATAAAAATGGAACAACCTATACTCCTGGGACTGCGACAACTCCAAAAACCTATACCATCACGACAAAAACTTACGTTTCTGGGGATGAGAATGCTCCTACAGAGATTGAAATAGATTTACCAACGACAGTAACCCTAAATGCAGGCGACGAATACGTAGATCTCTATCTCTACCTTGGTGGAGCCGAAGGGCGCAATGGTGTAGTATCCGTAATCTCACAATACTCGGATAATGGTGGAGCCCTGACCGACAACCCATATAAAAAAGATGAAGGTTTCTTTGCAATGGTTCGTTTGACCTCGCCGAAGACAGGACCTATCTACTTTATACCTTATCAGTTCTAGTTTGAACGAATTAGAGAGTGTGTGGCTCAATGGAATCGGAGTCATACACTCTCTTCCCTTTAGTTTTTTTGAGAGAAGCTGGGTGAAAGTCCTAAGAATATATGAACAAGGTTGTTGCAACCCTTCGTAGCTTGAGTCTGTTGATCGTAGTATCGTTGTGTTTCAACACTGCGTTGGGCACAACGGGCAATGATCGGGGACGGCGTACGCATTCGTACAAAGAACCCCCACTCGGTGCTCCGCAAGAAAAGCTGCCGAGTGTGTGCTATGGCGATGTTCAAAAATATGGGATAAAAGGGGAGAATGGAACAGCGATGTTCTTCTGGTCGGCGTACACCTTCTTATCGAACGGATCTCGTTTGGATGTAGATCCAACAAGTATTGTCAATTTAAGCTCAAACGGCGATAGCGTCAAGATTACGTGGAAGGATCGCGACAATGCAAAAGTAGGTGGTATCTATACACTAGAGGTTGTTCAAAAAAGTAGCTGTGGTTTTGATGCCCCGTATCGGATAGATATTGTGGTAAATACAAGCGATATGCTCAAGCGCAAGGAATTGGTCGAATACTGCGACAACATCGATACTTGCGTCATTGATTTCTCTAAGCTACCAACATTTAAAGATTACACCCGTCTCTATGTACACCCCTCAACAACTCCTCTCGATTCGCCAATTTATAAAGTGACGGACAGTGCAACTCGGAGTGTAAAGTTTTATACTCCAGACTACGCTTGTGCTTATGCTGGTGTGAAACCGACTCCTATCCCTAGCCCTAAGTTTAGCCTAGGAAAAGATACTACGATACGCGAGGAAGACGAGCTCTACATAGATATCTACGACCGTACTTTTACCAAGTATGTATGGTATACAGACAACCCTACAGCATCGTGGTGGCCTTATGTATCGCCCTATACCTCCAATATCTTGGTGCGTGGGTATGACGGCAATCAGTTTGTGAGTGTAACGGTAACGAACGAGAAAGGATGTATCGCATCGGATTCTATCCAGATAACCACCTTAGTTTCTTCCTTACTTCGCATACCCGCCGCTTTTACTCCGAATGGAGATGGAATAAACGATACTTGGGAGATCGCTGTAGATCCAAATATTCGCAATCCGACGACAATCCCAGAAGTGGTGGAGGTGCGTATATACGATCGTTGGGGATCTTTAGTGTGGTATAAGGAGGGTACATACATTCCATGGGATGGTAGAGACTTGTACGGAAGAGTATTGCCCGTAGATTCTTACCACTACGAAGTAAATTATTTTGAAGACAGAGCGCAGAAGACAGCTCGCGGTTCTGTAACAATAATCCGTTAGAATTGTGGAAGCTGGGAGATGTTTGGCAGGCGCGTAGTTATTTTATTCTCAGTTTTTCTTTTTGTGTATTTTCGTGTAGTAGCACAGCAACAAGCTCTTTACAACCAATTCCTACAGCATAAGCACTACATCAACCCAGGTTTTGCTGGCACAGATGGCGTAACCGAATTTTCGCTGTTCGCTCGCGAGCAGTGGATTGGGTATAAAGAGGGACCACGTACGTATTCGCTCAATTTCCAGATGAATTTGTTAGGAAATCCATTGTTGATAACGACGCTGGAGTCAAAAAGTGTTAGGCGAGGATCCTCTGCAAGAACTGCGAGCGAGATCTTTAAACAGGCGAGTATGGGCGTCGCTGGAACATTGATTAACGACGTAAATGGTCGAATTCGGCGTACCGGGATTCAAGCCTCATATTCTTATCAAATCCTTGCAGAAGACTGGCTGTTTGGAGCAGGCTTTGGTATCTCCTTTATGCAATACAAAGTGAATATACTACCCGAAGATCTGTTTAATGTAAAGGTGGATGATCCTTTGATTGCATCAGGGAAACCTATTATTGGATATGCGCCCGATTTCAATTTTGGCGTTATTGCTTCGAATGGAGATTATTGGGGCGGGATTTCGGCAAATGCGCTATTACAGAATGCGTTGCAGTTCGGAACGTACAACGAAAAATACCGCTACAGGCAACCACGTCAATTCTATTTGATGAGCGGCTACAGAATCTTATTGCGTCATGGAGTGGTACTCGAACCCTCGACAGTATTAACTCTCAACCAGTCGTTACTATGGACAGGAGATCTGAATATTAAAGTAGAGTATTTTGATAAATTTTGGGCAGCAGTGGGTTACCGTACCCTCTCGGATATGGTTGTGATGGGTGGAGTATGGTATGGTCGCATGACCTTCTCCTATGCATTTAGTTACACGATAGCGGGACCACCATCGATAAGTAAATACGGCTCGCATGAGTTTATGGTCGCATTTAGAGTAAAATCTCCATTGCAGAAAAAATAAATCGTCGATTCGATTCACAATAATTGTTTCTCTTTCATGGTCTCGTATTGGCGATAATCTTGAAAAAAATAGAGTTTGAATCTTTATCCAAAAGATTTTGAGTTGCGTACGGGGTTTGTACACGTACGTGCGGAGATAGGAGCGTTAGCTGTCACAGAAGGGGCGAAACAAAGGATTGCAGAGGCAACCTTTTCTGTTGATTTTCGACAGATTGCGAGTAATTTGGCTTTACTCAAAGAATTGAAGAGCTATTTACTCTTTCATGCGCTGAGTGAAGAGTATTTTGTCGATCTCAGTCTCCCCTTGTTACAATTGCTCCAACCCGAGCGGAGTTTGCAGGAAGAGGACTTGGTCGCACTACGCAAAGCTTTGAGCGCGTTGCTCAGCTTACAGTTGCTCTTTGGGGAGGAAGAGGACGTAAAAGCACTGCATTCTCTAGTATCAGAGGTTACTGTCTCAGAAGAGGTGCAGAGGGTTATAGAGCGCATACTAGACCGGACGGGGCATATAAAAGATTCTGCCTCGCCAGAATTGCTGCAGATCCGCAATCAGTTGAATGCGAAATCCAATCGTGTCTCGCGTCGCATGGAAGAATTGTTGGTGCGTTGCCAACGAGATGGCTATGTAGATGCGAATGCGCAAGTCATGCTACGCGATGGCAGATTAGTGCTACCCATTGCTGCGCAACATAAGCGTAAGATCCCTTCTCTTCAGTTGGGGAGCTCCTCTACGGGACAAACCCTCTTTGTCGCACCCTACGAAATCCTCGAGCTCGAAAACGAGATTACCGAATTAGAAGAACGCGAATTTGCGGAGATTGCTAGAATACTCAAGGAGGTTACGGATGCGTGTCGCCCCTATGCTCCGGAGTTAGCCAGATGTAGCGAACTTCTTCTCTACCTCGATACTTTGCGTGCCAAGGCACTCTATGCGATAGAGGTGCATGCTGCGGCTCCCATATTGGTTGAAGAGGCGAGGCTATACCTGCGAGAGGCACAACATCCCGTCCTCTATCGACGCTTGCAACGTGAGGGGAAAGAACCGGTCCCGTTGAATTTGTCTCTCGAGGAGGCGGAGCGAATCGTCGTAATATCTGGTCCTAATGCCGGCGGTAAGTCTGTAGCCCTGCAAACCGTTGCATTGGCAGTGTATATGTTGCAATGCGGCTTCTTACCGCTCGTAAAAGAGAATAGTGAGATGGGGCTCTTCGAAGATCTTCTACTAGATATCGGCGATGCTCAGTCGATAGAAAACGATTTATCGACATATAGTTCGCACTTGCAATCCATGAAGTTCTTTACTGAACATGCTGGTCCAAGGAGTTTATTTCTGATCGACGAAATGGGCGCGGGAACAGAACCACGAGCTGGGGGTGCAATTGCGCAAGCTACGCTCTGGACGCTCTTCGAAAAAGGTGCTTACGGGATCGTAACGACCCATTATGATGGTTTGAAAGAATTGGCTACAAAGACCCTCGGAATGCGTAATGCCTCAATGCGATACGATCTCGAGAAATTAACCCCTCTCTATACCCTAGACTTCGGTATGCCAGGCAGCAGTTACGCCTTCGAGATTGCCCGAAAGATGGGCTTAGCGCCCGCGCTTATTGCACAGGCCGAAGATATCGCAGGGCGGGAATATATTAGCCTAGAAGAGCAGTTACGACTCCTAGAAAAAGATAAACGAGCATTAGAAGAGAGAGAGTTGCAGGTTACTTATTTACAGCAAGAAGTTGAACAATTGCAGAACTCGCTAACCAAAGAACAAAGTAAGCAGCGCGAACGTCGTGAGCAGATTATCGCACAAGCAAGGCGTGAGGCACAAGCGCTATTAAAGGATTGCAACAGAGTGATTGAAGAAACTGTCCGCTTGATTAAGGAGAGCAATGCAGATAAAGAGACAACAAAGCGTATCCGTGAAGAATTGAAGTTCTATCAGGAATTTGTCGAAACAGAGAGTAAGCAAACAGCTCTAAAAGAAACGGAGCGCCCCCCCTCAAAACAGACTCTGTCCGTAGGCGATACTGTCAAACTTTTGGACGGAACAACGAAGGGGCAAGTCGTTAATATTCAGGGTAATAAGGTCGTTGTCGCTGTAGGACAAATACTAACAAGCATGCGCCTAGAAGATGTTACGCCGCTTGCAAGCAATGAGGTTAAAGATAAGAAGAGTAGTAAAACGCAGCGGGGAGTCGCACCCGTATCCTCAATGCGTCAGCGACGTCTAAACTTCTCGCCAAACATAGATATTCGAGGTATGCGAGGCGACGAAGCTATGCAGCAAGTTGAACAATTTCTGGACGATGCGCAGATGTTCAACATCCCCTTTGTGAGTATTTTGCACGGAAAAGGAACAGGGATCTTACGCCAACTTCTACACGACTATCTACGGCACGCTACGTTTGTAGAGAGCTTTACCAACACCTCCCCGACGTGTGGCGATGGGGGAATTACCGAAGTCTATCTAAAGGGGTGAGCCTCCTCTCCCGTGCACCAATTCCTCTTTCCACTCCCCAATATTCCGTGTCTTCTCGTCAAAGCTAACCCCCACAAGGAGAATTGGGCGCTTCGTAGAACGGAATTTTTTCGCATAACCCAAGCTCTTTATTTGCTCAATGGCATCCTGTACCGTGCCTTCCCTAGTCACCTTAAACTCAAAGATATAGAGATGTTTCGGTGTGCGAACCACCATGTCTACGCGCCCCGTGACCACAATTACCTCACTCTGTATATGCAAACCTAACAAACGAAAGAATGCGTAAAGTACTGATTGATAGTACTATTCACGAAGAGGGCAGCCACGCTCATCATTCGGAATATTCCCATACAGTATGCCTGCAAGCAGACTCGCTACGTGTTGCATAATCCCAGACAAATCGCCGTTGTTGAACATATTGTATGCATCCCAAAGAGTGGGCTCGATACTAGCACGAGAACTCTTCGTATACATCGGCAACAGCTCTTTCAGAAAACTATACCGCACCTCCTCGTTCGGATACCCCTAGCTGAAAAAGACGAACCCTAGGCAAATACTTCTTGATGGTTAGATAGCCAGACTGAAAAAGAAGCGAGATTACGCCCTCGCCATCATACCGAAAATCCTGTACATCATCTATCCCAATTTCTATATCATTGTCCAAGTCGGGAATTAATTCGGATGTATGCTTCAAAAAATTCACCAAGTAGGACGGGGTGGCAGTCGCGAACCAATAGTAGTTGTAACGTTTGTCTGAAAACACATTCAACAGCCTGAGGGGGTTATAAACCTTTTCGCCTTCGTAAGCAAAGCAATATCCGTCATAGGTTTTCTTGAGCAATGCCCTCGTTTTTCCTACTGTCGTTTTTTGCGCCTTGGCTAGAGCTTCAATTTCTGGCTGGAAATCGGCGGTAAATTCTTCTTCCGTAAAGCCACAAATACTTGCAAACTCATCGCTTAGCGTAATATCTCGCAAATTGTTGAGCCCGCTAAAAAGGCTGAGTTTACTAAATTTCGTGATCCCCGTAAGGAATGCAAAGCGGATGTAACGGTCGCACTGCTTAATCACCTCGTAAAAAGCCTTGAGTTGCTCTCGGTTGGCTTCGTTCAATTCTTCTTGATCTATAGTCCCTAAAAGTGGCTTGTCACATTCATCAATGAGGATTACGACCTGTTTTTTCGTTTACAGAAATAGCGTTTCTATGAGACTAATTAAGCGAAGTTCCGGGGGGATACTACCCTTTTCTATTCCATAAATAGTTTCCCACTGCTTCTCTGTTGCTGATCCAGCACCTGTTCAAGGGCTAGAAGGAGGCTATAATTTGTCGCATTAACGTCAAAATACAATACTGGCGAGGGCGTCCAAGGTTCTCGCTTTTGCTCTAGTGCTATCCGTTCTTCCTCTTGCGCGATAGCAAGCCCTTCAAAAGCTTTTTTCCCCTAAAAAATACGCCTTAAGAGTCGAGAGTAACAGACTTTTACCAAAACAACGCGAGCGACTTAAGAAGTAGACAGAACCGCTGAGTAACTGATATATGTACTGGGTTTTATCTACATAGAGTTGCTTCCTCGTCCGTATATTTTCAAAACTCTGTTCGCCTACGGGCATAATGCGTCGGATTGCCATCTTGCCTTTTCTTTGCTCGTTTGCGAAATTACGAATTAACTTCTGCAAATGCATTAGCAGTTTTAGCAGACGACAAGTGAGGTCGGTCTTTGTAGGGACAGGACACGCTTTGTCCGTTAATCGGCTTTTGAAAATCTTATAATCGCTTTGCGCCGAATGCCATCTACTAAGACTGCTAGTCTAGCGTATAGTGTCTTTCGAGTAATCGCGAGTCAATGTGTGTTACCTACTAAATCCTAAGCAGCTAACACCCGTTTGTAAAAGTAAATTGCATATAAGATTATAAAAAATAGAGTGAGTATACCGACTACATATAGTTTATATCTCCTACTGCCACCACTTACCATCAAATAGCCAAAGCCAATCAACAACAAAAGAATAATACCTAAAAAGGTAACATACTCCATCCGCTGGAATATAGAGACTTGTTTTGTGTTGCCAATAAAAATCGAAAGCATCCCGACGAGAAATGTCATCAGTGTTACAAAAATCCCCATTTTTTTCATATTGCTTTCTTCCATTTTGTCAATCTTTTGCATAGCAATCTTTAATTTTAGATTCTCTTCGTAGTGTTTCACTTGAAATTCTAGATAACTTATTTGGGCAGCATAAGATTGTATTGTCTCTTCAAGTTCACTAAACTTTATGGGGCGACAAAACGAAGAGGGATAAAATACTTCGAATCTACACATTTCGGGCTCATTACACGAGAACTTGTAACGCATCTGTATCGGGTATTTCATATGCCGTTTACACCACTCCACATTAATTTTTAGTTTCTCGAAATACTGCTTTATCCTTTCAAGATACGTTTTGTATCTATCAGAATCTATATCATTTATTAATAATCGATTGAGATATGCTATTGAGAAATCTAATGCCTTCTTGTATGGATAATAATTATGAATAAAATTCTCTTCTTGAACGAACTCAATTTTTCCCAAATCATCCTGCATATCTTCCATTGTATATCCTTTCTCCTTCTTACACAAGAAGGAGAATCTAGCATTATACATATAGTTTACAAAAATTCTTACTGCGTAATCATTTATAATATTGTGCTCTTTTCCTTCATAATATTCCTTTACATGCCGTTCTGCTATATCAATTAGATTATCCATTTGTTCGCGTAATTGATTCACTTGGCTATAATATCTCATTAAGAATGTAAGTTGCCACATAGAGACAGACTCTTTGTGTGTTTCATTTTGCCATTTGAGAATCAAATCCTTTTCAATTTTAGATGGCTCAATATAGAATTCAAACAAAGAGTTTAGATTTTTTTCATCAAAAGCTAACCCTTTATCTAAGCTAATTTTTTCTGACCTAAAATTATGGTAATATCTAATTTCATTATTATTTGAATAAATGGATAGTTTTTTCAGTAAAAAGTCGACCTTGAAATAAGCAGCTTTCACAATATTTTTGAACTCACCCCCAAACTTATCGCGCAGATCTTTCAGCTTAATCCTAAGTAACAGAAGATTCTGAATATAGCTTTCTACGTACGAGAAGTCATACTCTTGAACACATACGTCGCAAATTATATGCAATAAATCCAGAAGTCCCTCCGTATCGTCTGAGAATTTCGTTTTGTCGTCCGTTTTTAATACCAAAAGCTCAGACTCCACCTTAAAATGCTTCATTACGAACTTATAATGATCTCTTACAAGCAGTATTGCGTAATGCATAGCTAATATCACTTTTTGGAATACTTTTGCAAGCCGATCTTTATCTGAATGTTCTTGGTCTACATCTTCTTCGATCAAGCTTTCTACTAAGAAAGAGAAATTCTTTAAGGGATCCTCGGTCTCATCTACAAGATAATGTGCAGATAAGACAAATTTGCACATTGACTCAATAAATTGCTGATAATAATTCGTAAGTGAGGAGATATATGTAGTTAGTATTTTTTTATCATCTCCACCCCCACTCCATTTAATTTTCTCAATCCAACCAAGATCAAATTGAGATTTAAATGATTCATATAATTTTTCTATATCACTCGACTTGCAGTACATACAACTAAAACGACTTTACTCGACTATAGCATATAGATTTAGAAGTCATCGGTTCGCTTTTAGTACCATAGATACGCGAGATCGAAATAGCCACCTGCCAAGCAGTCCACTGGTGGGTCAAATCTACCAAATCAAATACGGGCATAGTAAGATATGTATATATTTTATCGCCCAAAATATCAAAAGCTGTATCTACTTGTTCTCTATCCTGCAAAGACAAACGTGTGTCATCTAAAAAATCTAGTTCAACACAATGATTCCCTTCAAATTTGATTTGCTTGAAGCAGTTTTGCTTCATTGCATTATAAATATCCATCTCTACTGGACCATAACGTAAAGCATGGAAATTATTGAAAATTTGAAGTAACCCCAATTCTTCTGGAATAGCATTTACTGATGCTACAAGAAAAAGAATCTTTTGCAAACGAAGTTTTGTTAAGAGAGTTCCTTGTTCCTCATGCTTTGCCTTGAGACAAACAACTAGTTTGTGAACAATATATTCAAATAAAATATTTTTGGAGCTTTGCTTTTCTATTACGTCCATACCCACTCTAAATATTGGAGAGCAAATCTGCAGTTAGCATCTCCAACTTTTTTATAAATACCTGTTGCAAGGTACTACTTTCTACAGAGACTGCCGCATTGCTATTTCTTACGAAAAAAAATGATTTGTCATATATTTTATACTAGCCACAGAATCGTAAAGTCTCCACATGACGGAACGCTTACGACCAAGCGATTCTAGTCCTGTCCAGAGTTTACACATTGGGGTCTTAGCAGACGCATTTATTTAAGCCCCCTTGCGGGGCGAGTATTTTTAGCACGTCAGTGGAATCCCCATACTGTGTAATTTTTCTAATCTCTATGCGCTGCCATTGCCAGTCTGGCGTAAGAACCCTACCTAGCGATTGCAATACCGTCGCAGAAGTGAGCCGACCTTAAGGTGTCCAAGCTTCTCCGCGCGATAGAGTAGTTTACACCCTTCGGTACTATCCCGTAGTAAGAAATAGGTTAGCGAAGCGCTTCGGAGTAGTGCCGTATCTTGTGGATGAGTGCTGAGGGCATCCTTATAGTCGTCAAGAGCTTGTCTATAGTCTCCTTTTGCTGTTAACATCTCGGCTCGGAGTTGTTGTAAATGAGCTTGGGTAGATCTATTCACCTGCGGAAATAATCTTGCAATAAGATTCAGGCTCTGCGTATAGAGTTTTGACTCGCTCGCTGCAAGTGCAGCACAGCGTAGCATGGCTGTGTCCTGTGGGTAGTATTCTAAAAACTGCGTGGCAGTATTATAGGCTCCTTGGTAGCGACCGATGGCAAGTTGTGTCCATGCGAGTAGGGGGAGAAATGCGGGGTTGTATTTGTCGCGTTTCTGTAGGTCGAGAATAAGCGACTCGGCTTGGCGTTTGTAACCGAGTGTACGCATCAGTCGTGCGCGAAGTTCTAAGTAACGGAACTCGCGAGGTCGTTGGTTAGAGGATGCCTCAACCGCGAGCAGAGCACTCTTTAGATCTGCAACGCCTTCTAGTGCTAGAGCACGGAGATAAGCATACTCGTGACGTTTACTAAGATGTGGATGTACATCCAGTTCCTCAAGAAGAAGATTCCAATCTTTTTTAGACGCAAGATACTCGTAGTGGTTAAGATTTTGTTGCTCTGGCGTGTACCACTCCTGTTTGTGCCAAAGAGAATCCCACTTGGGGGAATTGTGACACGGAGCAAGTAACGAATCGCGCATGAGCTCTTGTTCTGAGCGTTTATATCGCGCAGCAAGATACTCTGCAAGAGAGGCTATACCTTGGTCATATTGCCGTGTATAGCAGTAGTTCTGGGCTTTTAATAACTGATAACTCGGTACTTTTTTTAGGTTATAGGTTGAAATTCGAACCGTAGCCGAGTCGTTTAAGTGTTGTGCAAGATAACAATAAACAGAGCCTTGTAGATATGCAATGTCGTTCTTTTTTAGCAATAACGAGTCGAATACCTGTGCTGCAGCAGAATACCAACCTCGCGAATTCCATGCTACGGCGCGGTGATAGCTCTCTGGAAAAATCGTAAGTTGCGCCTGTGTCGTAAGAGTGAGTGCAAGAAAACCGAATAATGATAACAGCGCGTATACCCGTTTAGAACTCGTATTCGCGAATACTGCCGTAAGGTGGCAAGTGCATAAAGACATCGTTATTGAATTTTTTGCCTAGAAGCATTTGTGCGCAAAGGTGTATGCCTCCATGTGCAAAGAGACATATATGCGAGAAGTCTTGCTGTTTTTTCTCGTTGATGAAATCGCGCAGGCGAGCCTGCATATCAAGGAACGATTCTCCGTTAGGCGTACATTGTTCTACTTGATGTTCGAACCAATAGAGAACCTCTGGGGAGTTGTTTTCATATATAAATGTCCATTCCCAGTCGCCAAAATTAAGTTCCATAAGACGATCATCTGGCGTAGCATCAGGATAACCACAAAATGTAGCAAGCCTTTTACAGCGTGTTAATGGACTAGTAAAAGTAGCTTGAAACGAGAGTGTTGCTAATTCTTCTTTGACTTTTTGCGCTTCCTGTAAGAACGAATTTTCTCGTACGGGAACATCTGTTTGACCATAACAGATCTCGTGAGGAACATCTACTGAAGTATGACGCACAATGTATACTTTCATTTAGGCAATACAGAAGTTTTTTTATAAAAACTATTCAAAAATCAAAGAGAACATCACAATCTGAGAAGTGAGGCTCTTGATCGCTGTATAGTAGTGTTCCTTACCTTCAGCCATCTCGGGTGCTAATGCATTTAAGAAACCTCCTGACCATTTTACCTCTGGTGCCATTTTGAAATAGTAGAAATAGATTTCGAAGCCGAAACCAATTTCGTAGGCAAGATCGAACTTCTGAAGCCGAACGAATTGATGATTTTCAATTTTCAGCTTTTTAAAAGCCGCCATATCTGCTTTAAGATTGAGCCCCGCACAAACGTATGGACGAATATTCGAATGGCGAGGTGCTGAATAGCAGTAGAGGATCGGGAATTCGATGTAGGAGGATTCCATCTTCATAGTTATATCCTCGGATTGATTCTCGCCGTTTTTGCCAATATTATAAAAGGTAATATCCCGCTGCCCAAAACATATCCCGGGGAGGATGCGTACATGCATATTGTTATTGATTCGGAAACGCATGAGAGCATTGACATTGAAACCTGGGTGTATCGAATTGGTTGTCCCCCAGAACTTTGTCGAATCGGCAAAGAGTGGTGGTTGGGAACGTTGTCCAGAATTAAGTATACGGAAATCCATAAAATTCGCACCGATACTTATACCGAAACGAATCAAACGCTCTTCGTTGCGAGGTCTGTTTAGTACCGTTGTATGCTGCTGTGCAGCGATTACAATGCTCTGTAGACAAAAGTAGCAGAGCACTATATAGAATTTATTAAGGGACACGTTACGAAAATTTATACCGTATAAAATGAAACGTGGGAGGACATTTCTTTATTGCTTAACTAAAAAGGGTATCCTACTCCGAAGTGTAAGACAAAGTCGTTAGAAGAAAAATCGCGCTCTATCGGAATCCAGTGGAAGTCCTGCTCTGCATCGGGAGAAATTACGGGATCGTAAAGTTTAATGCCCGTATCTAAACGGATAAGAAAAAATCCGAGATTAAGGCGGAGACCAACTCCATAACCTACTGCAAACTCTTTGTAGAACCTGTTCCATTCAAATTTTGCTCCTTTACGCTCGTCCGCGCTTTTAATAGTCCAGATATTGCCAGCATCTATAAACAAGGCTCCGTCGAATTTCCAAAACAACCAAGTCCGGTATTCGATATTACACTCGAGTTTTACATCGCCTGTTTGATTGGGGAAAGTGAGTTTTTTGTCTTGATACGATCCTGGACCTAGATCGCGAGCATGCCAAGCCCGTACACCATTGGCTCCTCCACCGAAATAACGTTTTTCGAAAGGGAGGGCTTTGGAGTTGCCATAAGGGTAACCAATCCCCACAAAGACTCGTCCTGCCCAAGCGCTATACTTACTCGTACGGAAGAGGATAGAATAGTTGATATCTCCTCTTATGTATTGAGCAAAAGGGAGTTCTAAAATCTGGTATGTATCGTTGATTAATGGGCGTTTTAGCGACTTACTCGCTGAGAAAAGCATATTACCAGCCGTCTCGAGATTCAAGCGAAGGAGCGTCGTAGCAAAGCGCGAATTAGGAGAGGAGTCTGAATACGAAAACGTATAGTTGATGAGTGTGATGAGTTGACTGATATAGGAATTCGCCAAGTAGGATTGTCGTATTCGCTCTGCAAAATCTGGTGCGATGGCAAAGATCTTTACAATATCTATCTCGAGCGGGATTACCGAGTGCGAGGTTGTACTACTGCCCTTCCAATTGTAAGAGAGATAGCCTGTAGCAATAGTGCGGCGGTAGTATGGACGACGTTGGTAATTGTAAGCAAAGAGGATACGAGTAGAGGGAGCGTAACGTCGTACAAATTCTTTGCTTTTGAAGGGGAGGAGAAATCTCGGAATTGTAAGAGAAGTATTAATCCCGAGCTCTAGGGCTGTTTTGAATCCAAGGGCAGTTTTCTTGAGTACAGCCTCAGCTTGTGCACGGATCTGTACGTCAAACTGCTCTGCTCCGTTAAATAAATTACGATGTCGGTAAGTGAAGCCACCCTCCGTACCAAGAGATCCAGAGGTCGTGAGGAGACCCTCTATTTGGTAACCTTGCCGTTTGAGTGGAGTTAGACGGATATCGCAATTGATGGGGTAGAAATGTGGGATAGTATCCTTACCGTAGCACCGTACAGGACTTGAAGATTCGTGTAGATCAAATGAAGCCGTTTGGTAGACACCGAGAGCTAGAATATTCTGTTGCGATTTGTTGATCTGGAAAATACGCAACAACGAATCTCTACGCATGAGAAGCATCGGGGCAAGAACAGGAAGCCGAATGCTCGGTTTCTTCTCAAAATAAAAATGCAGACCGTCGAAACTCTTGGTCTGGAGTGTGTTTTGCAATCCTAAATTCTGAGGTATAGGACTATACTGCGTATAGATCTTAATGGAATCTATCACGTAGCGCTTACCAACCGCTTTTTGCACACTACTTGCCGAATCGTTCGGAATCCGAAGTGTTAGACGAGCATTGTAAGGCGAACCGATGGTATCAACTAGATAGCCCATCTGATCTGGTGCGAGATTATAGAAGCCCTCGTTACGAAAGAGACGCGAGAGACGAATGCGCTCGTTTTCAAGAAGTTTGGCATCGAGACGATCGGCAGGACGAAAAAGTGCTTGCGAGCGACTGTGGTCATAAAGGCGACGCAGTGTTGTATCTAAAATCTGCGTCCGTAACGAATCTATCTGAGTAGGGCGATTGTATGTAACATAGTAGGTAACGCTACATTTTTTCTTTTTCCTGGGATTCATTGTATAGGAGACATTGGCTTGGTAGTAACCTCTGCTATTAAGATAGGTTTTTATATTTTGCGTAGAACGTCGCGCTAACTCGCTACTATAGATCACCGGAGGTTCGCCTATACGATGCAACCAACCACTAAAGCCCGTTTCCTTGTCTTGCTTACCGAGATTGTAGAGCCAGAGATTGAATTTGAAAAGCCCAAAAAGTTTCGTGTTCGGCTGTTGCTGGATATAGCGTGTTAGCTCATCGTCTTCGATATCTATATCTTGTGGCTTATTATCGATCTGAAGTTCTACCTTTTCCACTAGGTACTGATCGTCTGCAATCTTCTTGGTAGAAGAGCATGCCGGAGCAAAAAGCATAATAAGAAATGCAACGAGGGGTGCTAGACATTTAACTTTTTTAGCATGCGCGGTGCGCAATAGAGTCTGCATTTCTAACGAAGGTTCGCGCTGGCAATAGTTTCAAGCAAAAGTACTATTTTCGTTATTGCGAGAAGAGATAGGAGCAAGGAAATGTTATCCTCGTCAGAGATTAAGCACCTACGTTCGTTGCATTCGCCACATATAGCCAAAAAGGAGGGTGTCTTTGTTGCTGAGGGCTCTCGTATGGTAGCAGAGCTCTTAGAAGCTGGAGTACCTACAGAGAAGCTATATGTTGTGGGTACGGAATACTATACAAACCGTAGGGATGTGACGTACATCACAAAGGGGGAGATGAAACGGATATCGCAATGGGAGAGTCCGTCTATGGTCTTGGGCGTCTTTCATCGTAGCGAGAGTACATTACGACCTTTAGGACAAGGACGTTCGCTATATCTGGAAAACGTACAAGACCCTGGAAACCTTGGGACAATCATCCGCACCGCGGCTTGGTTTGGTTTTCTACAAGTCATCTGCTCGGAAGATACTGTAAATCTCTACAATCAGAAAGTATTGCAAGCAACTATGGGCGCACTGAGTTATATCTCTGTTGTTTATTGTCCATTTGAACAGCTAGAGATCCCACAAGAGGTTTGTTTAGTAGCTACTTGTTTGAATGGGCAACCGCTCCGTAGCACTTCTCTGCCTCCGACTGCGCTATACTTATTTGGAAATGAGGGGAGGGGCTTATCGCAAGAGTTACTCTCGCGAGCCAGCATGCGCATTACAATCCCAAAAGGTAAGGGGGGAGCAGGAGAGTCTTTGAATATAGCCTCGGCCGTGGCAATTGTCTGTGCCGCAAGTGTTTGAAAATTTGCAAGGTTACGGTGTGATTAGGGTGCTTAACTTTGTAAAGCAATTAAGAAAAGGGAGTAATCGATGGAAGCACAAAAAATCTCGGTAGTGATTCATACCCTCAATTCAGAGAAATTTTTAGCACGTGTCTTGCATTCTGTCAAAGACTTTGATGAGATTTTGATTTGCGACCAAGGCAGTAGGGATCGTACCTTAGAAATCGCAAAGAGCTTTGGCTGTACCATCGTAGAGTACGAACCAACAGGAGGGTTTCCTGATCCTGCACGGAATTTCGCCATCCAATCGGCCGCCCATCCTTGGGTGCTTGTAGTAGATTCGGATGAGCTCGTACAGCCTGCCCTAGTAATATACCTACGTGCACATATCGCTAAGAAACATCCAGAAGATGGCGTTCGCATCCCTCGTAAGAACTACTACAAGGGACGATGGGTGCGCTGCGATTACCCCGATCGTACATGTAGATTCTTTCGCAAGGAGAAGGTCTTTTGGCCACCCTACGTACATCGCCAACCCGAGATCGACGGAGATGTATTAACAATAGCTGGTCGACGAACGGATCTAGCATTTATTCATCTCATTAACCCCTCGATTGGCGATCGATTACGAAAGTTAGATTTCTATACTAACCTCGAGATCGAAAAGCGCGCAGGAGAGCCAATTAGCTTCTTGAAGCTCATTTATGCACCTTGGTTTCGATTTGTGAAAGATTATATCCTCAAGGGTGGATTTCGTGAGGGTTATGCTGGTTATATTCATGCGAAGATGGATGCTACTTACAAGTTTGTAACGCTTGCGAAGATGTGGGAAGCGAGAGCGAATGTTTCGCGCGACCCTGATCTAGATCGATTTACAGAAGAGACCAACGCAAAATCAGAGCAAGGATGAGCGAGCTGTATGTCGTGATAATGGCAGGCGGAGGTGGCGCTCGTCTCTGGCCAGCTAGTACATACACTACGCCCAAACAGTTTTTGGATCTTACGGGTAATGGATGTTCGTTGCTCCAGACAACCTTTGCGAGAGCACTTTTGCTCGCACCTGCTTCGCACATCGTGGTAGTAACAGCGGAGACGTACTGCGATCTCGTACATGAACAACTACCCAAACTACCAAGAGAAAATATTCTAGGCGAGCCCAAAAAGCGGAATACGGCTCCCTGTCTGACTTGGGCCAGTATTTGGATTGCACACCGCAGCAAAAATGCTACGATGCTCGTACTCTCGAGCGACCATTATATTCCAGACACCGAAGCTTTCGTACGTTGCATAGCGCAAGCATCCGAATTCTGCACTCAACACCCCGAAGCACTCATCACTTTTGGAATTGTGCCAACTAGACCCGAGACAGGCTACGGTTACATAGAAACTCCGTACAACAAAGATAGTATGGGAGAGATAGATAAAGTCCTCGCCTTTAAAGAGAAACCCGATAGAGAAACCGCAACATCGTACCTGAATACTGGCAAGTTCTTATGGAACAGTGGTATTTTTGTTTGGAAACAAAGAGCACTTACCAACGCACTGAAACGCTACCTCCCAAAAGTATGGGAGACATTTATACCCATAACAACGAATCCACTAGATCGCGAGGTACTCGAACGTATCTATTCGCGTTGCAATACAATTTCTATTGATAGTGGCGTGCTCGAACGTTCGCAAGATGTCTATGTACTACGAGTCGATTTTGAGTGGTCCGATTTGGGGACTTGGACTGCCATCGCTAAGTATATGCAGCACGACCCGTATAACAATGCAACAACCACCGAGACTCTTTTCCCTCGCGAGGCGAAAAATAACATAGTTTACTCCGATTCGGGGGATTGCGTGGCACTCCTCGGCGTTTCAGATTTAATAGTGGCGTGGCACGGCGACTCCTTGTTAATTTGCAAAAAGGAACTAGAACAGGAGATTCGTGAATTGGTCAAGGATTTAGAACAAGAACACTCTGACAAAATATAGTACAATAAGTAATGCAGATTACTGCAGAAATGATTGCTGCACTCAAGCAGCGCGTCGTGGCTCTGGGACATCATCTGGATATCGATGGTAAGCGTGCACAATATGCAGCCGAGCAAGCTCTAACAACTGTAGATAACTTTTGGGAGGATAGCAGTGCAGCCGAAAAACAACTCAAAAAAGTCGCCTCGATAGGGAGTTGGATCGAACACTACGAGCGCGTAGATAAGGAACGCGAGGATTTGGCTGTACTCTACGATTTTTACAAAACAGGCGACATCTCGGAAGAGGAGTTGGAAGCTGCCTATATTGATGCAGAAGAAGCAATAGAAGAATTAGAACTGCGCCAGATGCTAGGCAAACCCGAAGATTCGTTAGGAGCCATCGTAAAAATAAATTCTGGCGCTGGGGGTACAGAGAGTATGGACTGGGCAATGATGCTCATGCGTATGTACGAACATTGGGCAGATAGCAACCATTACACAGTGAAAATTGCAGATTTGCAAGAGGGCGAAGAGGCTGGAATAAAATCAGTTACGATGGAAGTCGTTGGCGATCTCGCCTACGGATATTTAAAGGGCGAAAACGGTGTTCATCGCTTGGTACGCATCTCTCCATTTGATGCTAATGCTCGTCGCCACACATCATTTGCCTCGGTATTTGTAGCTCCAGCGGTAGATGACAATATTGAGATTGTTGTTAACCCCTCGGAAATAAAATGGGACACATACCGATCCTCTGGCGCTGGAGGGCAAAATGTAAACAAGGTAGAGACTGGGGTGCGTCTATACCACATCCCAACGGGGATCGTGATCGAAAATACGGAGACTCGCTCTCAACTACAGAACCGCGAGAATGCGATGCGCCTGCTCAAATCGCACCTCTATGAGTTAGAACTCCGCAAACGCGAGGAAGAGAAACGCAAAATAGAGGGAAATAAGAAAAAAATAGAGTGGGGGAGTCAGATCCGTAACTACGTAATGCAACCATACCGTCTCGTCAAGGATCTCCGTACGGGGTACGAGACTTCAGATGTACAGGCTGTGCTTGATGGTGCGCTTGAACCATTTATTAAAGAATTTCTCTTACAAGAAGGAGGTAAGTAGTTTTTTTTTACACTATTTAATATAAGTTTTTTTTTTTACAAAACTATTTGTAATAGATATTCAAATACGCTTCATTTAATATATTTTATTTATAAAACAGCGTACCAGAATAAAGTTTTCTACGCGAACCTTTTACATTACTGCGCGTAAGAGGTAATAAACAACGAAGTTGGGAACTCTCCTTAGGGAAAGTTTCCGGAAGTCGCTGGGATAATGAGAATTACGTTGGTTGTACGGATACTTTTAGCTGTAGGGGTGAGCACCACTATCGTTGCTTGTATACGCATGAACGACGTGCAAAATCAGGAATCTATACAGGGCAGCTGGATAGCGAATCGGATTCCCGAGGTACAGGGTGTGAGCTTGGAGGAATATGCGCAAAAGACAAATTTACTCCTATCTGACACCAATTCTTACACTATTTTTTCGTTCTTCGGCGAGGGAAGGGCAAAATATTACCCATACATTCAGAAGGATGGGAAGTATATTCCAGGGAATCTTCTAGAGGGGCACTGGCTAGTAAGAGACAATATCCTGTACGTCTCGCGTGGAGAAATGCCACTTACTCCCATGTGTGAATTCGAAGTAAAGGGAGACAAGCTACGCTTGCTACAGAGCAAAAAGATGCGTATAACTTATTTCGCATCCCTAATCGAGGAGTGTAACAAACGTATTGCGGACGAGACAAACCAGCAAGCATTCCTAGAGTACGCTTCGCTACTTACGTATGCAACCAATATGAAACGAGCTACGGAGAGTATCGGGAGCGATTTTACTCTAAGTCGGACGTACATGCTAAAAAATGGAGAGCCTACGGAGATCAACGAAGAGCATGATATAGCGTTAATAGCCCCAACCAATAAAATACATCGATTTAAATTTTATAAGTAAGAAATTATTTACTGCAGTGGATATACCACTGCACCGTTTGTAAAAGTCCTTCTTGGAAGGACTTTTTTGGTTTCCAGCCGAGCGAGTTACGGATTTTTGATGCGTCGATTGCATAGCGGAAGTCGTGACCTGCTCTATCTGTAACAAATTGGATGAGGTGGAGACTCTCTCCTTCAGACCGATGCAATTCACGATCGGTAATTTCAATAAGAAGATGTATTAACTCGAGATTAGAAGTCTCATACCCACCTCCAATATTATAGGTTTGACCTAATTCACCGTAGTGGTAAATTAGGTCGATAGCTTCTACATGGTCGCCCACAAAGAGCCAATCGCGACGATTAGCTCCTGTCCCATATATTGGAATGGGGAGTTTTTGTACTATCCGATTG
The DNA here is from genome assembly GCA_965240855.1 of uncultured Bacteroidia bacterium. GTDB lineage: Bacteria > Bacteroidota > Bacteroidia > Bacteroidales > CAJPTX01 > Bacteroides_D. The sequence continues at coordinate 47,315 of CBDEMG010000018.1, forward strand.
ATTGCAAGAGGAATTAATTTTTCGGGATGCTGATGCGGACCATAATTATTAGAACAATTGGAGATAAGGATAGGAAGCTTATAGGTATCTCCATAGGCTCGTACGAAGTGATCGCTCGCGGCCTTGCTCGCAGAGTAGGGAGAGTGGGGATCGTAGCGGCTCTGCTCCGTGAATGGGGAATCCGCGATCTCGAGTGCACCATACACCTCGTCCGTAGAGATATGATAAAAACGATGTCTTTCGTATTCTCCTACCCAAAATTCGCGAGCACATTCTAACAAATTGATAGTCCCAAGAATGTTGGTATGTACAAAATCGAGGGGGGAGGCAATAGAGCGATCAACGTGACTCTCGGCTGCTAAGTGAATAATACCCTGTGGTTCGTATTGGGCAAAGAGCGCACGTAGAATACTTATATCACAAATATCGCCCTTCGCAAAAATATAATTAGGGGCGTTGTCGATTGCCTTTAAATGACGCAGATCTGCCGCATATGTAAGTTTATCGATATTTACGAAAGTACACTGGGGGTATTTTTTAACAAGGTGGATAAGTAAGTTCGATCCTATGAAACCCGCACCTCCCGTAATAAAGATTGCACTATTCATCCTTCGAGAATTTGTAAGAGATATTCACCATACTGGTTTTGCATCTTGGTCGCAATAGAGCGAAGCGCTAGCTCTGAGAGCCAACCTTGAGCGTATGCAATTTCTTCGAGGCAAGCTATTTTAAGTCCTTGCCTTGCTTGAATTACTGAGACAAAATTGGAGGCATCGAGGAGAGAGTCGAGTGTTCCTGTATCAAGCCAAGCAAAACCTCGTCCGAGTTTTGCAAGATAGAGTTGATTGCGCTCGATATACTCCTGATTGATAGAGGTAATCTCGAGTTCGCCTCGAGTCGAGGGTTTCACCCCTGCTGCTATATCGAGTACAGAGTTAGGATAGAAGTAGAGTCCTACAACGGCGTAGTTACTTTTCGGCTGAAGAGGTTTTTCTTCAATCCCCACAACTTTTCCCCTAGCATCGAATTCTGCGACACCATAACGCTCAGGGTGCGTAACATAGTAGCCGAAGATTGTTGCCACATCTTGCTTTAAACGCTCAGCTGCAAGACGTAACGACTCGGAGAATCCCTGCCCGTAGAAGATATTATCCCCTAGAACTAATACGACATCCTCAGCGCCCACAAAATCGCGTCCGATGATAAAAGCTTGTGCAAGTCCTTCGGGACGAGGTTGTTCTGCGTAAGCGAGTTGAATCCCAAACTGTGATCCATTGCCAAGGAGTCGCTGAAAAAGTGGTAGATCTTGTGGTGTAGAGATCAGTAAGATATCTCGCACACCCGCAAGCATTAAGGTAGAGAGAGGGTAGTAGACCATAGGCTTGTCGTATATGGGCAGCAGTTGCTTGCTAACGCCGAGTGTAATGGGATAAAGCCTACTGCCACTCCCACCTGCGAGGATGATGCCTTTCATTGTACTAGCGAGATGTTAAAGAAGTTATATTATCTCTAGAACGCGTATCGGAATTTCGCGCAGCATTTTTCATCTTAATTGTTTCGCTTTATTCATATACCTTCCTCCACACAGACTGTAGGAGTCTATCGTTTTCGATATTCTAAGGTTAAAATTAGGGAATAAAATGCGAATGGCGACAAGTAAAAGTAATGGCTATCAACTTTCGCTATCTTTGTAAGAGTGGAGGTGCGTAGGATGCGAATTGATATAGAGTCTATTAAGCGCCGTTTTAAGATAATTGGGAATAATGCGGCCTTGTTGCGAGCCGTGGAGGTAGCGTATCAGGTGGCGAGCACCGATCTAGCCGTACTCGTGATGGGCGAGAGTGGATCGGGGAAAGAGTTCTTTCCACAAATTGTGCACCAGTATGGGATTCGAAAACATGGTCGATATGTAGCTGTGAATTGTGCAGCAATACCCGAGGGCACTATCGATTCGGAGCTCTTCGGACACATGAAAGGCTCTTTTACTGGAGCGTTAGATAATCGCGAAGGGTATTTTGAGGTGGCAAACAAAGGGACTATCTTTTTGGATGAGATCGGCGAGTTGCCACTTACGACCCAAGCACGCTTACTACGAATTTTGGAAACAGGAGAGTTCTATCGGGTAGGCTCCTCTACTCCTATCCAAACCGATATACGTATCGTAGCTGCTACAAATGTGAAATTGGAGGAAGCGATCCGCGATGGTAAATTCCGTGAGGACTTATATTATCGTCTCGCTACAGTTCCGCTTCGCATCCCTCCGCTACGCGAGAGGGGAGAGGATGTATTATTACTCTTTCGTTGGTTTGCAGGTGAGTGTGCCGAAAAATATAATATGCCACCGATTCATCTAGCAGATTCTAGAGCCGAATCTGTATTGCAAACGTATCCATGGCCTGGTAATGTCCGTGAACTAAAAAATATCGCTGAGAGGATCTCTGTAATCGAAACGGAGCGCGAGATTACGGCCGAGATCTTACAACGTTATTTAACATCGGAGACACAACGCTATTTACCCGCGTTGTACCGCAACGAGAGTACTTGGGATACCAAAGATAAGGAGCAACTGTATAGGATGATGCATGCAATGCAAGCAGATATCGACGAGTTGCGTGCGATAGTCCTTAGTTTGATGCAACAACACCGCGGCGCTACACTAGGGAAAGTTCTTCCCCCCGCAGAGATTGTACATCCCATCCGAGCCTTGTCAGATCCGTGTACGACAGAGAGTTGCAATCTGGAACACGTAGCTCCCGTAGAAATAACAAATGGCGACATCACAACGGAGAAGAATGAAGAGGGCGATCCTCTACAATCCATTTCTGCTATGGAAGAGGAAATGATTCGAAAGGCTTTAGAAAAGTATCACGGACACCGACAACAAGCAGCCGCAGAGCTCGGCATTTCTATACGGACGCTCTATAGAAAAATTCATCAGTACAACCTCTAGCGATGATACAACGAATTATAGCTATTTTCCTCTTCGCGTGTTGGAGTCTCGCTCTTGTTGTAGGCTGTAAGATACAGTACTCGTTTACTGGTGCAAGCATCTCCCCCGATGTGAAGACAGTGAGTATCGCGACCTTTCCCAATGTAGCTCCGTTGGTCAATCCATCGCTCTCATCTGGATTTACAGAAGCTCTGAAAGAAAAGTTTGTGACACAAACAAGTCTCGCTTTGCAAAATTATGCGGGCGACCTAGATTTTAGTGGCGAGATCACCGGATACGAGGTGGCGCCCGTTGCAATACAAGGTAATGAGACCGCTGCGTTGAACAGACTTACGATAACTGTTAAAGTGAAATTCGTAAACAACAAGGACGAGAAAGCAAACTTTGAACGCAACTTCTCCTTCTACGAAGACTACGCTGCCACTCAGGCTTTCACGGATGTAGAACAGTCGCTCGTAACGACGATACAAGCCAAGTTGGTGGACGACATTTTTAATGCAGCAGTAGCTAACTGGTAACCCCCCATGGAGTCTCTGGTGAACAAATTTTACGACTTGCTCCGCTCGCCTCATCGCTTAGACGAGCAAACGCTAACACAGATACGAGACTTAGCTACAAAATATCCGTATTTCCAAGGTGTACACTTACTCCTAGCTGCAAACGAGGAGGAGAAGGATATTGCAGAGACATCCAGTTTATTGTTGCCAGACGATTTTTCCCTCTTTCGTTTTCGCGACTCGATGCGTTTACAACAGTTACGCGAAATTCGTCTAGCGGCAGAACAACGGCATGTAGAAGAAAAACTAGGTATTACCGAGGAAGAAGAACTCAATGTAGTAGAGGGCGTTTTAGCAAAATCGTTACAAAGTACGGTTCCATTGCTCGCTCCTACTCTTTATACGCTAGAAGCTTTGCAAACCCCCGATTTAGAAGAGCTGTATGCCTATACAGCTACGGCATTGAACCCTAATTACACGCCACCCGCAGCATCCGATACATACGCAGCATCCGATTGGAAGCCCATCACTGCAGAAGAACAAATAAACCTAATCAATGCATTCCTACAAGATCTGGATGCCAAAGATGGAATTAAACAACGCGCATTGCGGAATGCCGAGGTAGAGGCCGAAAAGGGTGTGGAACCCGAGGATTTGAGTGCAATGTCACAGAATTTGTTGCATTGTGAGTCGATGGAACGGATAGCACAACTGCACGAATCGCACGGCGAATACGCGCATGCGATTGCTGTATACAAACGGTTACAAGAAAAATTTCCAGAAAAAAGTATTTACTTTGCAGAGAGAATTGCACAACTGAACGAATTGTGTAAACCGTCTAAAAGTGTGTAAGGATAGCGATGTATAGTCTGTTTTCTATTTTGATTTTGATCGTTTGTTTTTTGTTAGTTTTGATAGTACTCGTCCAAAATTCGAAGGGTGGAGGCTTAGCCTCTAACTTCTCTGGGGCAGGACAAGTAATGGGGGTTCGTAAAACAGCCGATTTTCTAGAAAAATCAACTTGGACATTGGCTATTGCATTAGTTATTTTTAGTATTGTTGCTGTAGCAGCCATTCCTCGCGCTGAAAACGGCGCACAACAATCGCGTATACAGGAGCAGGTTCAACATACAACAACAGGGTTGGATAATATGCCTCCTTCGCCAGAGAACGCAAAAGTACAGAACGATGGGAGCGATGCTACTAATGCTACAACAGAGCAGAGTGCAACGCCTTCAACGGAGAACTCGTCAGCGCAATAATTGAAGAACCGTTTTTTTAGAAACGACAGAGTGTATTATGCTCTTTGTCGTTTTTTCTTCTCACAAACCAATCACGAGAAGTCATTATCTAGCGGACAGCGCTTTATTTGCGTAAAGCGAGTCCCGCTCAGCCCATAGTTTCCATTTTGGGGTCTTAGCAGACGGCACACCCGCGACAAACGAATTCTACTTAAGCACCCTTGCGGGGCGAGTATTTTTAGCACGGCGGTAGAAAACCCGTGGTGTCTGTTGATTGCTCAGTGCAAAATCTTCTAATCGCTTGTCGCACCCTCCGCCCGTCTGGCGTAAAGACCCACCTGCTGTATACTCAGCCCAACGTTTCCACATTGGGCTGAAAAACACTCACCACCGCCATACGGCGGGGTTTTAATTTGAACCCCACCTCGCGTGGGGTGAGTCTTCCCAGCACGGCGGTAGAAACCCCGTGCGTATAATCGTTG
>CBDEMG010000019.1:0-44504 GCA_965240855.1 uncultured Bacteroidia bacterium
CTCCAAACATAAGGAGCTCCGTGGGAAGGAGGCTTACGACCATTACGACAACTACGACGCCATAGAGGTACCCTTTACCGACGCCATCCCCTCAGACTACGAGGGCGTTATGGGCGTTCCGATCTCCTTCCTTGACAAATACTGTCCCGAACAGTTTGAAATTTTAGGCAACGAATACGAGCTGGGGATAAGTAGTGGACGTGTGTATGTACAAAAGAAACGCATGTATAGTAGAATCTTTATTCGAAGTCTACAGATTACAGATTAGAATTCGTGCATAAATCTCTTGCCCACTAATGGTGAATCGTTTCCCAGGAATAGGATTGTTTTCGATGTATCTGTCCAAACCCAATATTTCAACTTTTACGGTTTGGATGACTGTAAAATTGAAGATCATACCTTATAATTCGATTACTTGTAATACACATTAATAATTATCTTTGTTTGCAATCAAAAAAAGTAACCAGTAAATATCATGAATCAAAAGAGGATCTGGGTAATAGTCGTGTTAGGGTTGCTACTATGGATATTTAGTACAGAAAGGACTTGTGGCGCAGGAAGACCTTTTATCACGAAGTGGCAAGGAAAAAAGGATGAGGCGCTTAAAATCCCAATTGTTGGAAAAGAGTATAAGCTAGTGATTAAGAAAGCTGATGGAACCGAACTAAAGATCGAAGAAAAGCTCACGGTAAAAGATCCCTTAAATCCGTATAGTTATATCCCAGGGGAAGACGGTATTTATACCGTAGAAGCAGGTCCAGAGAATGTTACAAATATTCAATTTGTTAACAACCCAAAAGGCGGAAGTGCAGAGGCACTTCTTACCGTAGAGCAATTTGGTGATGTAAAATGGTCAACGATGTTCCAAGCCTTCCGAGGGTGTAAAAATATGACATTTGACGCACACGTTGATACACCTGATTTGAGCCAGGTTGACAATATGAATTTTACGTTCCGTGGATGTTCAAAATTCGATTCGCCCTCTGTAGGCGATTGGAATGTAAGTAGTGTAAAGAGTATGATTGGCACTTTTTATCAATGCAAAGAATTTAATCAGAATCTGAACCGGTGGGATGTAAGCCATGTGACCTTAATGGCAGGGTTATTTTTTGCGTGTGTAAAATTCAACCAACCCTTAAGCAATTGGGATGTGAGCCATGTTACAAACATGCAGTCGATGTTTATGAGCTGTTGGGCTTTTGCTGGTTCACTCTCTTCTTGGAAGGTTGGCAATGTGACGGATATGAATACGATGTTTGCGAGTTGCCATGCTTATAACGAAGATCTTTCGGTTTGGGATCTGAAGCAATGTCGTATCTTACAATTGCCTACTGGTATGAGTAATGAAAATTACGATAAGTTTTTGCAGCACTTTGCTTCGAGTACAGATAGTCCAATCAATTTTACACTGACTGCATTGAATTTGAAATATACCGCAGCTGCAAAAGCTGCTCGTACAAAGCTTATCAATGAAAAACACTGGGCTATAGGACATGATACACCCGATGGTGGCGATAACTATGGATCGTTTATAATTGGAGGTTATCAGGTAAACAATGAAAATGTTGCCAATCTGACGCAAGCCCTAAAGGATGCAAAGATTCTAAAAAATGGTACGGTATCTCTCGATGTTAGTCAAACACCTCCGGTACTTGTATTGAATAATGCGATAATAGAACCTATGACGGCGTTCTCTTTTGGCTTGACTGGGATGTATCCTGGTCTTACAATAAAACTAGAAGGAGAGAATCGTATAGAGAATATTTCGCAGGGTTGTATGTCTTTAGGGAAGTTGCATATAATGGGTGAGTCTTTGAAAGATAAACTTATTGTAAAGGGTAAGGCCTTTGCATTACAAATTGGAGGGAGCCTCTCGCCTCTTACAATCCAAAATTGCACAACAGAATTTGAGAGTACGGGTGGACATGCCATCACGGGACATGTTCAATTCAGTAGTATGACAATAGACAATGCCGTCGTAAAGGTGCGCTCGCATGCAGAATTCTCGCCAGTAGTTTCGTATAAATCGTTTGCACTAAACCAATGCAAAATAGTTTATCCTGAGGGAGCACAATTTGCAGATCCAAAACATGGAGTAGTGGATGCAAAAGGAGATCTTCTCTTAGATACGTGGCTAGTTATCCATCCAGATGCCTTGCCATATATTTCTGCTAAAACATTAAAAATCAAACCGAACGATGTTAGTTTGAAGCAACGTGAAACCACTCAGCTTGAGGTGATTTTTGAACCCTCCGATGCTACAATACAAGAGGTGACATGGAGTAGTAGTAATACGGATATTGCTGAAGTAGATGAAACTGGAAATGTTGTGGCAAAAGGAGAGGGAGATGTAGTGATTACTGCTATCAGTACTATTGATAATAGTATTAAGGATGTTTGTAATGTAAGTATAAAAAAAGAGACTGCTGTAGAAACTGTAACACTGGCAGGGGTAGCAGTATATCCAACTCTGTTTCAAGAGCAGCTCAAGATAGTAAAAGAGAGTAACGAGATGGCGCTACAATTTTCGATATTTAATACACAAGGTATAAAAATGCGCAGTGGGATATTGAAAGAAAGAGAAACGGTGATAGATACTAAAGATTTAAGCAGTGGTCTCTATATATTGCACTTAGCAAATACGAGAGGAGTAACGAAGGTATTCAGAGTTATAAAACTGGTACATAATAACTGAAGCTATTTAGTGGGCAATATAAGAAAATGACTGTTTTATCTGGATTGATGGTAAGTGGTTGAGAATATGTGAGAAACACTGATTTATGCACTAGATTGCTTAGAGTGTGAAACGTAGAATTGTGGATTTGTACAGAAGGTACACTACGCCATCGTTAGTCAAATGTGTGTTGTGGATAAAATGAGGTGACGATAAGCTGTTTGTACAAGTCGAGACAGTTCTGATGATGGGACGGATAACCTACAATCGAAGGTGTATCAAAATAATGAGAGTGCATAAACAAAATGCACTCTCATTTTTTGGACAGCGATATACAGTATCGATATAACCATCTAATAAACAATATTTTGTAGTATTGTTGTCCTGTATACTTTTTTCATAAGGACGAAAAAATGGGGCGGATCTCGTACGGAGATGTGCTCTTAATTGTGCATTTTTGTATTGCCGAAAATCCAATGCACTTCATGAGTATGAAGTACCTATTTTAACGGACAGCCGCAATAAGCATCAGAAGGATTTATCTAATCATTGATTCGACTACCATACCCCTCTTCTCTGAAATCTTTAAAGGAGTAGGTCGTACTCCTGAGGATGCGCTCTCACAAATCGAGAGAAAGAGGTATGCAACGCTATATCAGGCAAGTGGTAAAAAGGTGATAGGTATTGGCGTAGGCTTTAATCCTGCAAAGCGGAATATCGGAGGATGGGTGACAAAGATACTGAGGGAGAACGATAGTAGACTTTTTAGTTGTTTGCGTAGATAAACTTGCATAAAAAAGCGACGTACAGAATTTCCGTCATCGCTTTCTTATGCATTCTTCGAATAGGAATAGAAATAGTGAGGTTACTCTATTCGGAAGCAGTTTGTGGAGCGACGAGCGATGCCATAGGGTTGTGTTTATGAGCTCGATCTTTAACAATGAGTGTTGTAGTAGGCACTTTGCTGTATTTATAGAATAGCATATCGTGTCCTAGACATAGTCCGACCACGATATTGAATTCGCTTCCCCAGTGCTCCAGTTCTTGCACTTGTCCAATAGGGTTACAAGCTAAGCCTTGTGAATCGTCGTGCAGAATGGAGGCTAATGGGATTTTCGATACTTTGCACCCAACGGCGAAGGTCTCGAATTCGTCGCTTAATCGTTCTGCTATAATTGCAGCTTCTCGTACAAGAGCTGCACAGTGCGCAATGCCAATTTTATGTATACCAGCATTACGCGCAAAAAGTCGGATCTCTTCCAGTTTCTCGCCATGCGCAATTGTGGCATCTTTTGCAGCTTGCATTAACTCCAAATCGTCGCCAATGTATTGTACTTCTTCCATTGCTTTAGATTTTAATTATCACTAGAAACAAAACACCGTCAGTAGCAATATGTTGCTTTAGTAAAGCGCACCTAAACCTATTTAGAGTCGATTTGTAGTAGCGCACGCTATTTATTGTCCATGTCGAACTTGATAAAGACAAAAAGTAGGGTGGTAAACGCCCATAAACTTGAACCGCCGTAGCTAAAGAAGGGTAGAGGAATCCCGACAACGGGGAAGAGTCCAACAGTCATAGAGAGATTAATTGCAATATGAAAGAAGAGGATGGCAGCGACGCAGTAGCCATAAATACGGTGAAAGGATTCTTTTTGTCGTTCGGCTACAACTATAATGCGGAAGAGGAGTGCTAGGAATAATCCTACAACGACGAGACTTCCGAGAAATCCCCATTCTTCACCCACGGTGCAAAAAATAAAATCGGTACTCTGTTCTGGTACGAAATTGAATTTGGTTTGAGTTCCTTCGAGAAAGCCCTTTCCAGTAGCGCCTCCAGAGCCGATTGCAATCATCGATTGATTTACATTATATCCCCAACCGAGCGGATCGTCTTCAATCCCGAGTAGGTCGTTGATACGACGTTGATGGTGTGTATCGAGTACGTGATTGAAGACATAGTCTACACTAAAACTTGTAAGTAGGCTAAATGCGAGTAGCCCTCCGAGTATGAAAAAAGAGCGATGTCGTTGCCAAAAACCTTGAAAGACAAAATATAAAACAGAAAAAATAGCAGGGAATAACGAGAGGATGTACAATTCCCACTTTTTTTTGAGGATAAGGTTTAGGGCAAATGCAGCGCCGAAAGTGAGGATTTGTAATATAAGAAGCCGGAACGTAATTTTCAGATTGCGGGTCAGGAAATAGTAGACCAGAAGTGCAAAAAATAGGAGTGCAAGGAGTATATATAGTTTATCGAAAAGCAATTCAAAGATGAAAATAGCAGCCACAAATAGCAGAAATAGGAGAACCTCTCCACGCATCCCTTCGCGATAGCATACGAGTAGGAAAGTAGAGTAGACCATGGCAGAGCCTAAGTCGTTTTGTAGGAGGATGAGTCCTACGGGCGTCGCAATGATAAATGCAACGAGAAACCAGTCGCGTATGGAGTGACGAGAGAATTGAGCTCGTCCCATGAAACGAGCTAGAGCAAGTGCAGTAGTAAATTTTGCGAATTCGGAGGGTTGAACCTTGAAAAAGCCGAAATCGATCCACGATTTTGCGCCATGTTTAGCAACTCCTATAAAAAGCACGAGTAGAAGCACAAAGAGTAATGCGATGTATATAATATAGGCAAAGGCATAGAAAAATCGTTTATCAATCAGCAAGACGACTGTAGAAAGGATGATAGCAGCAGAAATCCATAGGAGCTGTTGACCGTAGCGTTGTGAGAGATCAAGAAGGCTAGGATGCGTATCGTTGTATGCCGACGCGTAAATACTAAGCCACCCTAGTATGACAAGAGTGAGATATAAGACTATAAGTCCCCAATCTAAGCGGTTCCAAACTTTACTGTGCACTACTGGTTAGTTTTTTATTACAACAATTAAATCAGTACTAAAATGCTTGTAATGCAAGAATATTTACAAAGGTAAGAGCTTAAGAGCAGATTGCATGATATAAAATGTACTAATTTCGTATACTTATTGATCTTTTAGAGGAGAGTGTATTTTGTAGCGATTTGATAAAAAAGAGATATAAAGTAACAAATTGGAGCAATGCACGTTTTTTATTGGAAGAAGGTGTTTTTATTAGTGTCAGAGAGGGGCTGACTTTGGTTTTGACAGCAGGTAGAATATTGAAGTAAGCATGTCGAGCGTTGTATGTAGTGCTCGTAAAAGAAAATATACGAACTATTAAATGGCGAAAATTCTTTTGCTCTCGCTGCGTAATTAGCCTTGTCTAATTAGCTTAATCTGTGCAGAGGATTGTACAGACGAGATGTCTCACAGGAAGCACTAGTCCTGTTGCGTCTTGGTTTGAGGCACTGGAAATACAGGAATAGGGGTGTTAAGGTTCTGGTAGCACACCGAATTTTAAAGAACTAGGGTAGGTATTGGGAGTCTTCGTCCGTTATCTATTCGACAAAGAATCGGAGACTATGCATGTAGAAAGCTTTAGTGTTCCTTGTTTGGACGCGGGTTCGATTCCCGCCAGCTCCACACGAGTAGGAAGGGGCGAGAGGGTGGATAGTATAATGTGTGTGGTAGATGAAGTTGCGTTATACATTCTTATTGGTCTTTTGTATATCAGGCGTGATAGCTCGAGGACAGTTGCGTGAAATAACTTTGGAGGAGTTATATGGCGATTCGGCGAAGTTTGTGCCTAAGAGTGTCTCTTATCCATATTCTTTGCGAGATGGTAAAACGTATGTAACGCTTGAGGAGGAGCGAGGGCTCATTCAGTGGAGTTTTGCTACGGGTCTAGAGGAGAGGGAGTTGTTGCGTTTTGAGAAGCTTCCCGATTCTCTGCGCGATGTAGAGAGTTATGCCATTAGTGCAGATGAGCGCTTTGTATTACTGGAGACAGGACGTGAGTTACTTTATCGTCGTAGCTGGGTTTCTAGCTATTGGATTTTTGATATGAAGACCCGTGAGTTGCGTCCTTTGTCCGAGGGAGGTAAACAGCGCTTGCCGAAATTTTCGCCGGATGGGAAATCTGTTGCATTTGTACGTGATAATAATCTTTTCTACCTCGATGTACAGTCTATGGTAGAGAAGCAGCTAACTTTTGATGGTGAGCAGAATGCTATAATCAATGGAGCTGCAGACTGGGTGTATGAAGAGGAGTTTGCTTTGGGGGATGGGTATTGGTGGTCGCCGGATTCGAAGCAAATTGCCTTTTTGCGTTTTGATGAGAGGGGAGTACGAGAGTATAGCATGATGTACTATGCAAATAGTTTGTATCCCTCCGTCTATAGCTATAAATATCCTAAGGCAGGTGAGGCCAATTCGGTTGTTACATTGCACGTATGTGGTGTAGCTAGTGGTCAGGTTCGTGAGATAGAGACGGGTCAGGAGAAGGATCAGTATATACCACGTGTTGTGTGGTCTCCTATGGGAGGGTTATGTTGGCTTCGTTTGAATCGATTACAGAACCATATAGAATTGTTTGAAACGGAGTTGAGTAGTTATACGTCTCGTTTGGTATTTGAAGAAAGTGATAGCTGTTATATAGAAGAACCCACGGATTGGTATTTAACCTTTTTGGATGGCGGGAAGCGTTTTGTTGTTCCAAGTGAGCGTTCAGGAACACGTCAGTTGTATATTGGGAATTGGGATGGTAGTGGAACTTTGCAAGCTCTGACGGGTGGAGATGATGAGGTGCTTGAAGTATATGGCTATTCTGATAAGACGGAGCGATTGTATTACCGAGCATATGATGGGACACCGTTGCGTACTGCGCTCTTTAGTGTGAAGAAAGATGGAACGGCTAGACGCCGTATGTCGCAAGAGGTGGGTGCGAATACAGCATGGTTTAATGGTGCAATGACGTATTATATCGCATCCCATAGTAGCGTGGAGAGAGTGCCGCTGTATACATTGTGTACTATAGATGGGCGAAAAGTCCGAGTATTGGAGGATAACAAAGCCTTGCGCGATACGTTGGCAGAATATAGCCGCCCAACCAAGCGTTTCTTCTCCTTTGTGAGCTCTGATGGAGTGCAGTTGAATGGGTATATGGTGCTCCCCGTGGGGTTTGATAGTATGATGGTTTATCCAGTGATGCAATATCAGTATTCGGGGCCGAACTCTCAAGAGGTTCTCGATCGCTGGCGTATGGGTTGGGATGAGTATTTAGCTAGCAAGGGTTGTTTAGTTGTCTGTGTGGATGGTCGTGGAACAGGTGGTCGCGGTTCAGCATTTCGGAAATGTACTTATGGTCAGTTGGGAAATCTAGAGAGTCGAGATCAGATTGCTACAGCTGAATATTTATCGCGTTTGTCCTTTGTCGATGAGAAACGAATTGCTATTTGGGGTTGGAGTTTTGGTGGTTATATGTCACTCTTGAGTAAATTTAGAAGTGGCGATTTGTTCCGTTGTTGTGTGGCCGTAGCCCCCGTTACGAATTGGCGTTTTTACGATAATATTTATACGGAGCGTTTTATGGGTTTGCCGAGTACGAATGCACGAGGATACGATGATAATTCGCCCTTAAATTTTGTAAAGCATTTTACGCAGGGTTTGTTGTTGATACATGGAACGTATGACGATAATGTCCATGTGCAGCACAGTATGCGATTAGTAGAGGAGTTGATCCGTGAGCAAAAGCAGTTCGAAATGCAATTTTATCCGGACAGGAATCATGGAATTCGAGGCAAAGGAGCGACATTGCATTTGTTTGAGCGTATATGGACGTATGTATGTAAGGAACTTTTTTAGCAAAAAGTAGTATAAAGGGATAGAATTCAAGATGATGCGAGGTAGGATAGTTTTGTTTCTTTTTTTAGGAATTGCTGTGGCATTGATTACAACAGTGGGCTGTAGTAAAGAGTCTTTGCAGAATGCATTGGGGCATTTGAAGAATTCTGGTTTATCGGAAGCTGAGATCTCGGATGGTTTGCGCGTGGCATTAGATACGGCAGCTCGAGATGCTTCGGCTTTGGGGAGTAAGGTCGATGGCTTTTTGTTAAACTCGGCCATAAAACTTCTGTTACCGAAAGAGCTTACTCCGGCTTTGACATTAGTTGAAGAGAGTAAGCGTATACCTCTCGCAGGCGAGCTCTTAAGCTCTCAGTTAGATGCAGCATTGAATACTTTTGTTACTAAAATGAATAGAGCAGCAGAGTCTGCAGCGGGAAAGGCTTTTCCGGTCTTCAAAAAAGCAGTTACGGAGATGACTATTACTGATGCACTGGGAATTTTGCAGGGAGGAGACACAGCAGCCACGCATTATTTGCGTGTGAAGACGACTGAAGGATTGACCGATGCATTTTCTCCTACATGTAAACAGATGATGGATCAAGTAGAGGCAACAAAGTATTATAAACAGGTGGCCGATTTGTATAATCAAATAGTTCCGAAAGTGAAATTGCTTGGTTCAACTAGGAGTGTAATATCAGATTTGCCCGATCGACTTCCCCCAGACGTAGATAGATATGTTACGGAGCGTACTATACATGGAATGTATGTTTTGATGCGGGATGAGGAGGCAAAGATCCGTAAAGATCCGCTGCAATATGCTTCGGATATAATCCGTAAAGTCTTTGGTTCGTCTGAAGCTAAAGAGAAAAAGTAGTTTTTTTTGTTTGGAGTACGTGGAAGGATAAGATTGTTTTGTAAGCGAGAAAAAGTGATAAAAGTGCGAGCAGAATAAGTATGTGTTGCAGAATTGAGTGTTAAGAGTTTACGATAAGAGAGTGTATTCCACTCCGTTAAAGAGGATTAGAAAAAACGTAGTATTTTTACAACAGATAAAATAGGGAGTTGTTTCGCAAAGGCATATCTGTTTTGCAAGAGACAATAAAGTATTTGTATGGGAAATAGAGCGTCGGCGTTATTGAGGATAGTGGTATTGTGTGCGATATTACTAATGTCGGCAGTTGTGTTTGCACAGTCCGCCACTCCATTAACACCTACAGAGCGGTTGGCTCGTGCCTCAGAGCGTGTTGCAGAAGGTGAGAAGCGTATTGAGGATGCGAAGCAGATGATGTCTGAGGGACGGAGTATGGAGAAACAGGGTGTGAGCGAGTCGCGAGATCATGTGCGGAGTTTGAAGCGAATCTTGAAGGATCATGAACGCGAGATGAGTTCGTTGAATAAACAATTGAGCTCAAAAGATAAATCGGAACGTAGTCAAGCTCGTGCTCAGGCGAGAGATTTGAAAAATCGTTATCGCGAGGAGGTGAAGAATGCTCGTAAAGAGTTGAAAGATGCAGAGCGCAATCGGAAGCGTGGCGAGAAGATGCAGGAGCGAGGTAAGAAGAAGTTGGAGCGAGCAAAAGAGTATTTAAAGAAGGCCAAAAAGGTAGAGAAAGAGGTGCAACGCCGTAATGAAGAGCGTGAACGTAAGCTTGTAGAGCAGGAACAGCGCAGAATGACGGCAGGTTGATGCGAGAATCGGGTAAGAAGCGAGTATCGACAGACTCGTTGGCACAAGTTTTAGTTGTAGACGACGAGGAGGTAATTTGCGAGACCCTGCGTAGTATTCTAGAGGTTGAGCATTATACAGTGCGGACTGTGAGCAGCGGTCGAGAGGCATTGGACGTTTTTAAATCCCAAGCTTTTGATGTGGTACTCTGTGATGTGAAGATGCAGGGTATGGATGGCTTAGAAGTCTTGGCAGGAATTCGTGAGCATTCGATCGATACTCCCGTGATAATGATATCGGGTCATGGTACTATCGATACGGCAGTAGAGGCACTCCGAGGTGGAGCTTACGATTTTATCCAGAAGCCACTGGATTTGAACCGTTTGTTAGTCTCAGTCCATAATGCACTGGAACGAAAGTCTTTGGTAGTTGAGGCGAAAGTATTGCGACAGAGAGTCCAGCAATCTAACGAGATTGTTGGAGATTCATTGGGCATCTTACATGTCCGTGAGATGATGTCTCGAGTGGCTGCAACGAGTGCTCGAGTATTGATAACTGGAGAGAATGGAACGGGAAAGGAATTGGTGGCTCGCGGAATCCATCAATTGAGTTCGGTATCTTCTGGTCCGTTTGTTGAAGTGAATTGTGCGGCAATCCCAAGTGAATTGATAGAGAGTGAACTATTTGGTCATGAGAAGGGGGCTTTTACCTCGGCTATAAAGCAACACAAAGGGAAATTTGAGTTGGCTTGTGATGGGACATTGTTTCTTGACGAGATCGGCGATATGAGTCTTGATGCACAGGCGAAGGTGTTGCGTGCCTTGCAAGAGCATCGTATAACGCGTGTGGGAGGGGATAAAGAGATTGACGTAAATCCTCGAGTAATAGCCGCAACGAACAAAAATTTGCAGGAAGAAATAAAATTAGGGCGTTTTCGAGAGGATTTATACCATCGTTTGAGTGTGATTTTGATCCACATCCCTCCTTTGCGAGAACGAGATGAAGATATTCCTTTACTTGTCGATCGTTTTGTAAGAGATTTGTGTAGCGAGGGCGCTGTACCACTACGTCGCTTCAGTAAAGAAGCGATGCGTTTTTTGCGTACTTTGCCTTGGACAGGCAATGTTCGTGAGCTTCACAATGTTGTGGAGCGATTGTTAATTATGACAGATGGTGAGATTACTCTAGAGGATGTAAAACGTTATGTAGGGTAGTCGTGCATTAGTACGTAATAATAAAAGTATTACCTTTGTGTGCTGTAAGTAATAAGAATTGTTTACGTTTTAGCGTAAATGGGAAAGAGTAATATGGATACGTTGAGTTATAGAACGGTTTCGGCGAACAAGGCGACCGTTGTGAAGGAGTGGTATGTGATTGATGCCACCAATCTGATAGTGGGTCGTTTGGCGAGTCGAGTGGCATTGGTGCTACGTGGTAAGCACAAACCTAGCTATACACCGCACGTGGATTGTGGAGATAATGTGATTATAGTAAACGCAGAGAAGATACGTTTTACAGGTAAGAAGTTGATGAATAAGAATTATTATCGTCATACAGGCTTTCCTGGAGGTAAGCGCATATCGCATCCTTTTGAGGTAATGCAAAGTCGTCCAGAACGTATCATAGAGCATGCAGTACGTGGGATGTTGCCAAAGAATCGTTTAGGGCGTCGTCTTTTTAAGAATTTGTTTGTTTATGCAGGCTCGGAGCATCCTCATGCTGCGCAACAGCCAAAAGAATTGGTGCTCACGAAATAGTATAGGAGTGTGTAAGTAGGATGCAGATGTTTAATGCAGTAGGACGTAGAAAGTCGGCAGTGGCGCGTGTGTATATGACTGTAGGTAGTGGTAAAATAACGATCAACCACAGAGAGTTAGAGTCTTATTTTCCTTCCCCATTGTTGCAATTTGTGGTGCGCCAACCCTTTACAGAGTTAGCTTTGAGTGAGACATTTGATGTGAAGATCAACCTCTATGGCGGAGGCATTAGTGGTCAGGCTGAGGCTGCACGTTTAGGAATCGCGAGAGCTTTGATTGAGTATAACCCGGAGTTGAAATCGCAGTTACGGGCAGCTGGATTTGTTACGCGTGATGCACGTGAGGTAGAACGTAAAAAACCAGGACGTCCAGGTGCTCGTCGTCGTTTCCAATTTAGCAAACGTTAGTCGTTTGTTCTTCTGGTTACGATATATTATAGAATGCTGCGAAATCGTGTAGTTTCGTTTTGAGAGGAGTAAGACGTAGTAGTAGCTACGTCTTTTCTTGTATTTATATATGTGGACAATTTAAGAATTGTCTAGAGTAGTTATTGGTTAAGTGAGTCTAATAGTTAGTGCAGACATGGATCGGTTTCCATGTTCAAACGGTAGAGATCAAAGTTTGCTACTCTCCCGTTGCCTGACAAAATAAAAACATAAACAGGTATGCCAAATTTGAGTTTTGAGCAAATGTTGGATGCGAAGGTGCACTTTGGGCATCAGACGCAGAAATGGTGTCCTAAAATGGCACCATTCATTTTCATGGAACGTAATGGTTACCATGTAATAGATCTTCGTAAAACCTTGGTGAAGGTGGATGAGGCGGCACAAGCCATGCGACAGATTGCGCGCAGTGGTCGCCGTATCCTATTTGTAGCAACTAAGAAGCAAGCCAAAGATGTAGTGGCTACGAAGGTAAAAGAGGTTGGAATGCCTTTTGTAACTGAGCGTTGGCCCGGTGGAATGCTCACAAACTTCCCAACGATACGTAAGGCAGTAAAAAAGATGAGTTCGATCGATAAGATGATGACCGATGGGACTTACGAAAACATGTCTAAGCGTGAACGTTTACAGTTAACTCGTGTGCGTGCGAAGTTGGAGAAGAACTTGGGATCTATTGCAGATATGAACAAGCTACCTGCGGCTTTATTTGTCGTTGATGTGCAGCGTGAATATATCGCAGTGCGCGAGGCGAATCGCTTGGGGATTCCCGTATTTGCAATGGTTGATACTTGTTGCGATCCAACTCCGATTGACTATGTTATCCCTTCGAACGATGATGTGAATACTTCGATAGAGCTTATCGTGGGAGAGATGTGCGAAGCGATCAAAGAAGGTATTATGGAGCGCAAGATGGATCGTAATGCTGCTGAGCAGGAACCTGAGAATGAGGCTGAGGAGGATGAAAAGAAAGTAATCCCCTCGGATGAAGAGGACGAGGAAGAATAGCCCCTCTGAGAAATTCGAAATAAGAAGGAGATTTTGACTATGGCAGAAATAAAGGCAGCAGACGTTATGAAACTGCGCAAGATGACTGGCGCAGGTATGATGGATTGCAAGAAAGCACTAGAAGAAACAGATGGTGATTTTTCACGTGCACAGGAGTTAATTCGTGAGCGTGGTAAAGCGATTGCGAATAAGAGAGCAGATCGCGAGGCATCTCAGGGCGTTGCAATTGCACGTGCTAATGCAACGAAGACGGCAGCGGCGATCTTTGTACTAAACTGTGAAACAGATTTTGTTGCTAAAAATCAAGATTTCGTAAAGCTTGCTGAACGTATTTTGGATGAGGCTCTTAGAGCGGATGTGAAGGATCTTGACGGTGTCCGTTCGATGATTTTGGATGGTAAGACAGTAGATGAGTTGGTACAAAATCAATCGGGAATCACTGGAGAGAAGATGGGTTTAGGCTTTTATAAGCGCATCGATGCTCCCACAGTGGGGTGCTACATTCATCCAGGCAATCGTCTCGCTACGGTGGTAGGTGTAAGCAAATCGGGAGCTAACCAAGAGTTGCTCTTTGATCTTGCAATGCAGATTGCTGGTATGAATCCTGTAGCGATAGATGCTGCAAGTTTGCCAGAAGATATCCGTAAGAAGGAATTTGAAATAGGACGTGAACAGGCTCGTTTGGAAGGTAAACCTGAACAAATTCTCGATAAGATTGCTGAAGGTCGCCTTGCGAAGTTTATAAAAGAGAATACCTTGATGGGGCAGGAGTTTATTAAAGACACCCAGCTAACGATCGAGCAATATGTATCGAAGTACGATAAGGATTTGAAGGTTGTTTGTTTCGAACGTTATGGTCTTTCTGAATAGCGCTTTCTAACGTATAGTGAAAAAAGAAAAGGACTCCACAAAAGCGGAGTCCTTTTTTTGTTCCTTCTTAAGAATCTAATCTTCCTTTACAAGCCCATATAGTCGTAGGTACTTTATGAGTTTATCGAGCATTTGGTTGTTGCGTTGAATAATGTCACTTATATCAAATGAAGAATGTTTTTCGGCTAATTCTTTCAGATCAGCAATACATGTAGAATTTGAACTTTTCCCTTTTATTGTTTTAAGACCGAGGTAGTAATTTCGTTTATCTTCGTAGCGGTAATCAGATGCTCTTATATTTATGCGATTTTCAAGTAGAGATTTATTTCCTAACAATTCAATAATTTCCTGTAAACGCTCATCACTATCCGTAGTCCTATTTTTAGCATATATGTGTTCAATGCTCAGTTTCATATCTATTGGGAGTAATTGTTGATTTGGATTTTGATATACCCACCAGAATAACATAAATTTTGTAGCTTGATTTCGAGTTGTTTGAAATTGCTTGAAGTTCTCTCTAATCTCTTGTTCATTCCATAAAGCATAGGGTGCAAAATTAATTGGATGGTCGCATCCGATATTTGCCATTTCATTGTATAGTGGGGTTCGTAAATGGTCTTGCCCAGGATGGCAAATGGCGTATAGCAGAGTACAAGCAATAACCTTATCTAAGACTTCAATAAATTCATTGTTTGGGAGCTCTGGATTCTTTAAAAAGCTTACTGTAACAAAGTGTGAGGGTAAGAGATTAGATGCATTGTAAATTATAGAGAGTTTCTTTAGTGCAAGCTCAGAAAATCGATTACTATTTTGATTTACGACATCGTTCCAGAAAAAAGCAATTTTTTGTAAAGCTCTGAAGACATCTTCGTTTTGTAATAATTTATAATTATCCTTTTCAAAGTACTTGCGTATACCTCGTGTCCAGAGACTGACTTCTCCTGAAATAGAACGTAGATAGTACATGTACTTCATAAAAAGTTCATCTAAAGGGGCTGCATTATAGGGATGAAAAATATCATCGCATATTTGCGAAATTTCTTTCCATTCTCTTACAAATTCATCTTTCTTGTTATTCTCTTTAAAGAAATTATAGAGCTTTGAGTAAAATATATCTGAATCTGAGAGAGGAAGACCGCGGTCATTGAGTGTATTAAAGATTAATAGTGCAGTGTCTTGTGAGCCCGTTTCGATTGGGAATAAAACGCAGTGAAGCATTATACGATTTGGAAAAAATGCAAAGTAATTTGGCCATTTAGATTTAAAGTCTGCAATTTGTCGTACAAAATATAAATAGTTAGTTGCATATAGACTTTTATATGATGAAACAGTATTTCCTGAATCTAGAATTTCGATAAATTCATGTTTATCTTCGTCGCTTGCTATTTCTGTATTGATCTTTAAGTCAATCTTTTCAATTCCGAATTCGTCTGTTCGCCAAATGCATTTTGCGATCTCGTTTCGCATGGCATTTGTGCTTGGATCGATCATATTTTCAGAACTTTTATAGAAAGCTCTGAGCAATAACATTAGTGTTGTGATACGTTGTTGACCATCAATAACCTCCGCTTTCCCATTTTTATTTCTAAATGTAACAACAGAACCAAGGTAATAATCGCGCTCTTCGTTAAATTCATTGCCACGAATTTCTGGAATTGCAAAATTTAAAAGATCATCCCACAGCTCTCTACATTGTTCTTCTTGCCATGCATAAGGACGTTGGTAATCTGGAATTAGAAAACCTTTTTTGTTATCCTGAAAATAACGAATTACTTGACATTGATCAACACTTAATTCAGCCATTTATTTCTCGTTTTTTTCTCTAGTTATAAAAAAAAGCGTCTTCTAGAAAGAGACGCTGCCTAAAATCCGTTACAAAATACAAGAGTATTACACTCAGTTGCTATTCACCCTTTAGCGCACTCGCCCCAGATACGATCTCTAGGATCTCGTTCGTAATGGCAGCTTGACGAGCCTTGTTGTACTCGAGCGTCAGTTCGTCTACAAGTGTATTAGCGTTGTCTGTAGCTTGCGACATAGCAGTCATACGTGCGCCATGTTCGCCTACATAGTTGTTAAGTAGGCATGTAAAAAGTTGTAGACGTACAAAATGTGTTAAGGTATAGTTGAAGAAATCGCTTGGAGTTGGTTCAAAAATATATTCGTGCCGCAGAGGATTTTGCGAGGAGGGGGGCACACAGGGAAGTAATGTCTCGATTGTCGGTATCTGCAATGCAGCGCTCTGAAACTTGTTGTAGCATACTACTACTTTGGAGTATTTACCTGCGAGAAAATCTTGTGTGAGCAGTTCGAAAAGTTCACCCGTTAGTTCGAAAGAGGGCTTATCTACTATTTTTTCATTCGTATAACTTAGTTCGAAACTTCGTAACCCATCTGCTGCTTTACGTCCTAGTGCAAAAAGTTTTACGGAGCGTTGTTGTACTTTTTCGCTTGCGATGAAACGAGTAGCTGTCTCTATACTCCCAGCGTTATAGCCGCCACAGAGCGATGAATTGGAGGAGAGTACTAGGAGTGCAATAGACGCCTCGGGATTCGCTACTTTCATAAGAGGATGTGAGAGTGTACCACAGGCTTGCATTGCAATAGTCATAGTAGTACGGTATTTCTCTAGGTAGCGCTGAAATTGTAGCGTTTGCTCCTGTGCTTTATGAAACTTGGCTGCAGAGACCACTTTCATAGCACTAGTGATTTTGCGAGTAGATTTTACCGACCCTATACGGATGCGTATATCTTTAAGGCTAGCCATGGCTTGAGTTCCGAAACGTTATAAGAAAAGAAAGGTCTCTGCAATCATTTTTAATGATAACAGAGAACCTCCATTTCTGTTAATCTATTAGATTCTAATTCTTTTCCAAAAAGGAAGGAAGTAGCTGCGCTACAACTTGCTCTATTGCCTGAGTGCAAGTATCGTCGTATGTCCCAGCTGCCAGTTTATCAAGTATATCCTGCTTTGCAGTACGCATTTCTTCTAAGAAGAGATGTTCAAACTCACGAACTCGTTGCACAGGGATCTCTTTGAACAAGCCCTTTGTTCCACAATAGATAATTGCTACTTGCTCGCCTACGGGCACTGGGGAGTATTGAGGTTGTTTGAGTAGCTCTACATTCTTTGCTCCCTTATCGAGCACACTTTTTGTGGCTGCATCCAAATCGGATCCGAATTTAGAGAACGCCTCCAATTCGCGATACTGTGCTTGATCAAGTTTGAGTGTTCCTGCAACTTTCTTCATAGACTTGATCTGTGCATTACCCCCTACGCGCGAGACTGAGATCCCTACATTGATAGCAGGACGCACACCAGCATTGAACAATGTAGATTCGAGGAAGATCTGACCATCTGTAATAGATATTACATTGGTGGGTATATACGCAGACACGTCACCAGCTTGTGTTTCTATGATAGGAAGAGCAGTAAGCGATCCGCCACCTTTTACAATCGGACGAAGTGCTTCTGGCAAATCGTTCATTTGCTCTACTACCTCTTGAGATTCAATAATCTTGGCAGCTCGTTCCAACAAACGGCTATGTAAGTAGAAGATATCACCAGGGTATGCTTCGCGTCCTGGTGGCCGACGGAGCAGCAACGAGACCTCACGGTACGAAACAGCTTGTTTCGATAAGTCATCGTAAACGACGAGAGCATCGCGTCCCGTATCGCGGAAAAACTCGCCTATCGTTGCTCCAGCAAAGGGTGCAAAGAACTGGAGTGCAGCAGGATCGGATGCTGTAGCCGATACAATAATTGTATAGGGCATAGCTCCGTGCTCTTCTAAAGTTTTGGCTATGTTTGCTACAGTTGAGCCTTTTTGTCCAATCGCAACGTAGATGCAGTACACGGGCTTCCCTGCTTCGTAAGCTGCACGTTGGTTGATAATTGTATCGATGGCAATCGCAGTCTTACCAGTCTGGCGGTCTCCTATAATAAGTTCGCGTTGTCCGCGTCCTATTGGGATCATCGCATCGACTGCCTTAAGTCCCGTTTGGAGAGGAGTCTTCACGGGTTGACGAAAGACTACTCCTGGAGCTTTTCGTTCGAGCGGAAGTTCGAACAGTTGCCCTTCTATCGATCCCTTGCCATCGAGTGGTTCGCCGAGAGTATTAACGATACGTCCTAGAAGACCTTCGCCAACTTGCACTGAGGCTATACGTTTACTTCTTCGTACTCGTTGTCCTTCTTTAACTAGTGCACCATCGCCAAGGAGCACAACACCGACATTGTCCTCTTCCAAATTTAGTACAACGCCTCTCACTCCAGACTCGAAATCGACTAGCTCGTTGGCTTCTACACCTCGGAGACCGTAGAGTCGAGCAATTCCATCGCCGACCTCTACTACGCGCCCTATCTCTTCAAAATCTTTCTCCGTATTTAAGCCCAATAATTCCTGAGATAGGATCTCTGAAATCTCTGAAGCCTTGATTCCTGACATAACACAAATCTTTCGATTATATTATAATTCGGATAACATACTACGCAATTCGCCAGCGAGACTACAATCGAGGAAACGGTCGTTTACTTCGACTGTAAATCCGCCTATTAAATTATGCTCAATCGCAAAATCGATCTCGAGCTTCGCGTCAAAAGTCTTTTTTAAGAAATCTGAGAGTTTCTTTTGCGAAGCATCGCTTAGAGTGCTTGCAATTTCGACGCGCGCTCGTACAATGCCAAACTCCTCGCTATAGAGAGTCTGAAAGACTCGGAGTGCTCGTTCGAAATATTCGATGCGCTGATGCTGGTACATAAGCTGCGCAAAGGTTGCCAAACTTGGAGCCACTTTCGAAATCATACGCTCAACAAAGTTCCGCTTGTCGTTCTCTGCCACTTGCGTGTTTTGCAGCATCTTATGGAACTCGCTTCCAATATTTGCTAGAACCTCGAGCAGTAGGGTCACCTCGTTGTAATAGGTTTTTCCTATCTCGGGCTTAGCCTTTGCAGCAGCTAGTAGCGCTTTTGCATAACGTACGGAAACTCTACCCTCGTTCATAAAAAGACTCTTTTGTGACGCTACTTAGACTCGCGATTGTTTGGAAAAGGAGTGTGACATCATCTCATCGAGAACACGATCCAAATAGTGTTCCTGCTCTGCATCGCTTGCCAGTTTCTCGCGTAAGAGTCGCTCGGTGGTCTTAACAACCAATACTCGTACCTCGTTACGGAGTTCGCGACGTAGCGATTCCTGTTCGAGTCGCATATTCTCTCGTGCTTGTGCAACAATCCTCTCTGCCTCTTCTCGTGCCTGTTCTTTGGCTTGTGCGAGGATATTTTCGCGTTGCGCTCTAGCTTCGGTCAGGAATAGTTCGCGTTCTTTCCGAGCCTCACTCTCCAACACCTTCCGTTGTTCGTTCCATTGTTCCAACTCCAGTCGGTGTTTTTCGGCATTTTCGATGCCTTCTGCTATAGCCTTTTCGCGCGCATCCAGACTACCGAGAATCGGCTTCCATGCGAACTTACGTAAGACAACGAGGACGATCCCAAATGCGAGGATCATCCAAAAAAACAGCCCGAAATCTGGGGTTATTAAGCTCATATTGGCGCACCTTTACGCTAAGAAGAGTACCATTACAGCTGCGATGATAGCAAAGAATGCTAGACCCTCGATAAAGGCTGCAGCTACGATCATATTAGAACGGATATCGCCAGAGGCTTCGGGTTGACGAGCCAATGCGTCCATTGCTTGCACGCCAATGCGACTAATACCTATGGCGCCACCGATTACTGCGATACTGGCTGCAAAAGCTGCGCCCATCTTTGCCAAAGCTACAAACTCCATTTTATCCTATTTATTGTTCCGTTGAAAAGAATAATTAAAAATCGTATCTAGTGTTCGTGACCACTTGTGGCCATCCCAAAATACATTGCACTGAGGGTCGTAAAAACAAATGCTTGAATAAAGGAAACAAGCATATCGAGGAGGGTCATGAAGATTGCAAACACGAGCGAGAGCACGCTAAAACCGTATGCTGCCACAGCACTCATCGAACCAAAGAGGAAGATCATACTGAAGAATACGAGGACGATCATGTGTCCCGAGAGCATGTTGGCAAAAAGTCGGATCATGAGCACGATAGGCTTCATGAAGATCCCTGCTAGCTCTACGACGGGCATAATTGGGATAGGGAGCTTCATGAAAATAGGGACTCCCGGAGTATTGAAGATATCTGCCCAATAGTGACGATTTCCTGTAAAAGTTGTGATAAGAAATGTGAAAAGAGCTAGTACCATTGTGATGGTAATATTGCCTGTAAGGTTAGCGCCTGCAGGAAATATTGGGACGAGCCCTAGAATATTCGAAAAAAGTATAAAAAAGAAGATGGTCAGAAGGATAGGCATAAATCGTGGTAGCTGCGAGGCGCGGATACTCGGCTTTGCGATATCGTCGCGGACAAAAAGGATTACGATCTCAAGGAGGTTTTGTAACCCCTTTGGACTACTAATGGGTGCTTTTTTGTATCGATTTGCCACACTTACAAACACCCATATCATAAGTAGCATAACAAAAAGTGCTCCTATTACATTCTTTGTTATACTGAGATCTAACGGAGCATCTACTACTTCTCCCGCTTGGTTAATCTCTTCAATAATCCCATTACCCCCCTTCTCTGGGAGCACAATACGGAAATTATTGTAGGTTTCATGTCCATGATGAAAGCGGCTTGAGGAAAAACAAAAGAACTCTTTGCGCGCCTTGCTGTATAGGATAATAGGAAGAGGGAGGGTGACGTGTGTCTCTCCTATAGAAAAGATATGCCACTCGTGGCTATCTGAAATATGATCAAAAATCATAGGGACGGGATTGAACCTACCGTCCTGTTCTTTTTTAATGACACCCTCTGCACTTGTTTCTGAGCTTTGTACCGATCCGGCATCGTTTGCCCATAACCTAAAGCCGCTAAGGATAAATATCCCGACGAATAGTAATGTACGCACCACTTCGCACTTGATTTTGATCAACCATACTCTTTGCAAAGATATTTAATTTTCAAAAATTGGTGCAATTTAGATGACAAAATGAGATGTCTTTCTACTTCATCTTCGGAAAAAAAGTTTTAGCGAGGTATACTTAGAAAACGTTACTTAGTTGAGATTTGAAGTCTTTATTTCTGGAAACAAAATCATAAAACATTGTAAATCAAACTATAAAGACATATTTCTTATCATATACAAGTAATATATGGGTAGTAATACGGCAACCTCAAATAAGTTTACGCCTTGTGTGTTTTCTTGCGTGCTTCTACTTTACAATGCCCCTGTAGGCGTAGCGATTCGGTATGTACGAGTTCGCATAGTTGTCGCACAAAGTGTGTTGATAGTCCGAGTTTCAGTCCGTATCGGAGATGGTGGCGAAGGAGTTCTCGCCATCGTTCTTCGTGGAAAGCTTGTATCCCATTTTCTGACTTCCAGCACCCAATCTCGTGTACCACTTTTGCGCGTTCGCTAAAGAGCTCGAGGAGTTGGTTGTCTAAACGATCGATCTCATGCCGAAATCCTTGTAGTGTTGCATGGTCATATCTCACCTCTCGTGCAGGTGGTTTGAGTGCGTCGAGCATTGCGAAAAACGAGGCGGGAGTAAGTTGTTGTTGTGCATCGCTGAGTGCTAATTCGGGGGTAGGGTGAACTTCGGTCATGAGCCCATCAAATGCGTAGTCCATTGCGAGTTGTGCAATCTCAGCAACGAGCTCACTCTTGCCTGCAATATGACTAGGGTCGCAAAGAATACGAAGATTGCTACCATAGCGCGAGCGTAAACGTAAAGCGATCTCCCATTCGGGGTTATTCCGAAAGAGACATCTCCGTGTAGGATAGAATCCGCGAAGTATGGGGATCACCTCCTGTTTTGTGTGCGCTGCAATACGCTCTAGTGCGCCGATCCAGAGTTCGAGATCGGGCGAAATTGGATTCTTTACAAAAATAGGTCCGTCTTTGATGATTAAATTTTCCGCGATATCTTGTACAGCAAAGGGATCGGAGGTTGTGCGAGCTCCGATCCAAAAGCAATGTATTCCATACTTATGAGCCGAGTCAAGATGCTCTTTGCGCGCAACTTCTATACAGACCGTAATTTTTTCTTCCTCTTGAATTTGCGCTAACCACCCAAGTGCTTGCTCTCCCATCCCTTCAAATTGTCCTGGATGTGTGCGAGGTTTCCACACTCCTGCACGAAGATAGCTTGTGCGTCCATCGGCTTTTAGCATACGCGCAACCGTTCGTAATTGTTCGATGTTCTCTGCTGCACATGGTCCAGCTAAAATGAGACCTAGAGCGGAGTTTGTTGCAGACATGTTTTTGTTTTAAAGATAAAGTGAATATGTGAGGAGTAAGAATACGAACTTTTGCGCAATGCCTTCTGATGTGTTAGATTGTATTACGTGGTTTAGTAGTTTCGCAGTAGTATTTAAATCTACAGAGTAGGTAAAAAAAAACAGACAAAGAAAGCAACGAAGAGTTTTTCGCGCCTACGTATTTGAGGCAAAGTATCTCTTTATGGGATACTTTTCTAAAATTACAAATTACAAAACATGTAATACAAACAATACTATACAATCGCTATTGGCAGATCAGTTTTCAGTAATTATTATATCCATAATCTACAAGGAGGTACTCTATTTATTTTTATAAACCTAAAGAACGGATCTAATCAGAAATATTCTATTTAATGAGAAAAAACAATATATAGATAGGTAATTATTATTAGGTAATATTCTCTTTATAAGAGTTTTGTGATATGTTGTTTAAAATAGTGTTAATGTAAAAAAAAAAACTTATGAAACATTTTTAGTTTATTTGTGGTTGCTAAGAATGTGTTATTACAACGGTACTTTTGTTAAGAGAATCTTGGTCTTGCGTTTAACATATAAAAAATAAAAATGATGAGGGTTATTTCTACACGTTTACGGCTGAACATAACGTTCGGTGTAATCCTAGTGCTCATTGTAGCTTTCGGGATATTCCTGATAGTGAAATCGGCCCGGTCGCGTAATATGGTTCGTTTGTTGTATAGGGCCGATGCAGCTAATTATAGTACTGGGATGGCGATAATAGAGGAGAGTAAGTATTTGGTAACGGAGACCGAGGAAAGCTACAAATCTTTTGTCTTGCAGTTAGATAGCATCGAGCGTTCTTTGAATGCAGCTCAGGAGATTTGTCATACAATCGGTGACAAAGAAGCACAAACGCGTGTAGCAGAGGCGCAGGCACGTATGGTAGAGCTACGTCGTACAGAGCGAGAACTTTATAGCAATGTTCAAGAGGATATAAGGGATACGAAGTTGGTGGTGCAGGCTTTCAACGATTTGTTGACGGACATGTCGCGCTATGAGTCTATTTCCGCAGCGGTTTCTGTAGGGTTGTCGCGAGGCAACGACTTGTATCAACAGTACGCTGCCGAGAACAATATCAATGCTCTTGAAGAGGCTTATAAGCACTATCATGCTCTCGCAAAACGTTCAATAAAACCCTCTGTCGGTGAATATCTTGAGGCACTGGGGGCAGCTGAGGAAAATTTGTACAAGAGTGCGGTAACGCTGGTAGAGGCTAAAAATAAGATGAATCAGCAGATCAATGATCTCTCGCACAATCTTGATGCTTTGTCGCTTTTTTTCCTAGAGTTGTATAGGAATGACTATCAGGATGTATTGCTCTACACGATAGTAATACTTGTGATTATAATTCTCTTCTCCGTGATCATTTCGCAAGTAATTGCGAATAGTATAGTATCCGCACTTCGTCAGGGAGTTGAACAGATGGAAATGTGTGCACAAGGCAATTTTGCGATCAAGATTTCGAAGAAGTTTATTGAGCGACGCGATGAGTTTGGAATCCTTGGGCGTGCAATAGAGACGATGATGATCAAGGTTCGTCAAGCCATCGGTGATGTAAAGGGTGGTGCTAGTAGTGTTTCGCAAGCGAGCGAGCAGTTGAATACTGTCTCTCAAAAGATTTCGCAGGGTACGAGTACACAGGCTTCGAGTGCAGAAGAGATAAGTAGCGCTATGGAGGAGATGACGGCGAATATCGATCAGAATGCAGAAAATGCAGTACAAACACAAACCATTGCCGTTACGATGAAGGAGAAATTGGCTCAAGTGAATACACTCTCGCAACAGTCATTGGAATCTGTACAAGCAATAACGCAAAAGATTGCAATTATTACAGAAATTGCGAGTCAGACGAATATTCTAGCCCTGAATGCAGCAGTGGAGGCAGCACGTGCAGGCGAGCATGGTAGAGGATTCTCGGTTGTGGCATCCGAGATTCGTAAATTGGCAGAGCGGAGTAGAGATGCAGCTACCGAGATAGATGCTTTTTCTTCCCGTTCGTTGGAAGATACTCGTCATGCTGCACAGGGCTTAAATGATGTACTCCCCGAAGTAGAGCGGACGACGCTTTTGGTACAAGAGATCTCAACCGCGAGTCAAGAACAGCGTACGGGCGTAGATCAGATCAATGCTGCTATACAACAGCTCTCGGAGGTGATACAACAAAATGCTGGGGCTAGCGAAGAGATGGCAACAAGTGCAGAGCAGCTGAATGCGGAAGCGAACTCGTTGAATGCAGCAAGTTCATTCTTTATCATCGCTTAAATTTCTTACCTCCCTTCCTACAACGTAAATCCTCGCGAAGCCAAGGTACTCCCTTTCCTTGGCTTCGTTTTTTTTTCGGTAAGAGAGAGTTGGGCTTTGAAGATTTTATTTCGTAGCGCTTTATGGTGATACTTGCCGTAATATTGCTACGAAATGAAATTATATTCGAACATAAGATAACTTCTCGGAGTGTCTTATACAGTATCGTCATTACTTCAAACGATAGAGACGACGATTAGGTAACAATTATTTAACGTTCTCTGCAATGTATTGAATGGTAGAGTGAGACTTATACAGAAAAATCTTGCCCTCGATACCATAATTTGTAAACTCGTTTTATTGATAATAGTCTTTAAGATTACTTGCAGTTATTAATATTTTTCATTGAGTTTAGCGAAGAGATTAGAACTGTGAACATTTTTATTTTACTGAACTCTCCTGTATTTGTTGAAAAAGAGATAAGAGAATAAAAACCAGAGTATTAAAGTTGAAGGGAGAGTGGAGTATTCGGGAGTCGAGTTAATAAAGTACTACTTTTGCACTTCGCAAGTGAAGAAAAAAAGAGGTTAGAAACGTATTGAAAAGAGCTGCGGCGTTGAAAGAAGGTTGAGGGGTGTGAATCTGCGGCAAGGTGGGTTACTTTTGGGAAGAGGTAATATATAGAGTCGGAGATGTCGTACCATTTACCAGTTTTATTGGAGCGGAGCGTTGATCTCTTAGAGATCTGTGAAGGAGGTACATACGCCGATCTTACCCTCGGTGGAGGGGGGCATACCCGCGCGATCTTGCAAAGATTGGGGCGATCGGGTACACTCTACTGCGCGGATAGAGATCGCCATGCGTTTGAGAATCTCCCTGAAGATGAGCGAGTCGTTCCCATTCATGCGAATTATGCACATCTAGGTCGTTGGTTGCACTATTTAAAGGCAGCTCCTCTGGATGGTGTCTTGTTAGATCTTGGCGTTTCTTCACATCATTTCGACGAGAAAAGTAGAGGATTCTCCTATCGTGAGGATGCGCCTTTGGATATGCGTATGAATTCCTTGGGTGCTGTGACAGCTGCAGATGTGATAGCGGAGTATAGTGTTCAGGCATTAGAAGACCTCTTTTCTTACTATGGGGAGCTTCGCTCCGCTCGTAGGCTCGCAGCAGCTATAGTGGAAAGACGTGCTGTTACTCCAATAAAGACAACCAGAGAACTTGTTACAATCATTGAACCTATTCTAGGTAGAGGAGTTCATCTCCCCAAAATTTTAGCCTGTGTATTCCAAGCGCTGCGTATTGAGGTGAATCGCGAGTTAGAGAGTTTGGAGCGCTTATTACGCCAGCTCCCGTATTTAGTACGTCGTGGGGGACGGGTAGTAGTGTTGTCGTATCACTCATTGGAGGATCGCTTGGTTAAGAATTTTCTCCGTACGGGGAATTGTAATGGGGAGCTTGTACGCGATCTTTTGGGAAGAACTAATACCCCTTTTCAACTACTGAGTAAGGGCGTTGAGCGTGCAAGCGATCGAGAACAGGAGGAGAATTCTCGTTCGCGAAGTGCACGTATGCGTGTAGGGGTGCGTCTTTAACTTTAGGATGAGCTTATCGTATGCCAAAGATGAATACAGACACTCCGAATCTCAACCCTCCTGTTGCTCCATCTCAGCAGGAGTCGTCTCGTTCACCTAAGCGTAAAATACCAGCAGGATCTTTTTCTCTTGATTTAAAATTTTGGATCTTGCTCTGTTTCCTTAGTGTCGTTTATATCTTTATGCGTAACTATTACGACAAACTCTGGCATCAAGAGCAAGTTCTCGAGGAGGAGGTAAAGAATCTACGGAGTGAGTCGATCACACTCAACGAGATGTTGATGCGTAGTAGTAAAGAGTCCGAAGTAGCAAAGATGGTCGAGGCTAGTAATTTGGGGCTAGAGGAGTCGCGTCGTCCTCCCTTACGGATTAAATATTATGAACGATAGGGGGATACGAGTTTGAACCAGAAGGAGAGAGCTCTTAGTAGTTTTTTTGTGCTATACCTTGTGTTTATTGTTCTAGGTATAGCCGTGGTGTTACGTATACTTTGGATACAATACGTAGATGGAGTTGAGCTTCGTAGCCAAGGAGATAAGCTTGCCTATAAAGAATATGAATTGCCTGCCAGTAGAGGGAATATCTTAGCTGAGGATGGACGTTTATTAGCCACCTCGATGCCTATGTACAATGTCCATATCGATTTGCTCGCCAAGGGAATGAAGGACTCGCTCTTTGCCGCCAGTGTGGATTCCCTAGCTCTGTGTCTCTCTTCGCTCTTTTGTGACAAGAGTAGTGCAGCCTATCGTAGAGAGTTGATAGAACAGCGTAGTGCAGGCAACCGATATTATCGTCTGGGAAACCGCATTATCAACTATCTAGATTTGAAAAGACTGCGAACCTTCCCATTATTACGATTAGATAAGAATGTTGGTGGTCTTATTATAGAACGCCAAGAGGAGCGTAAGAAACCGCTAGGAATTTTGGCTAGTAGAACGATAGGACGTATGAATGCTGGTTCAGGAGTTGGGCTCGAGGGGGCTTATAATCGTGAACTTGAGGGTGAGCCAGGATTGCGGATTATGCAACGTTCGCCTGGAGGAAGACCAATCCCAGTGGGTTCGGCAGATTATATTCCAGCCAAGGACGGGTACGATATTGTAACGACGATAGATATCAATCTGCAAGATGTTGCAACACGAGCCCTTGCGGAACAGCTACGTCGTAACGAAGCGGATCACGGTACGGTGGTCGTGATGGAAGTTGCAACTGGGGAGGTAAAGGCTATAGCAAACTTGACGCGAACAACGAGTGGAGAGTATTCTGAACAGATGAACTATGCAGTAGGAGCTAGTACTGAACCAGGGAGTACCTTCAAACTCGCTACGTTGATTGCTCTTTTGGAGGATGGTAAGGTTAAATTGACCGACACGATTGATACTGAAAAGGGACAGTTACATGTTTACGATCAGACAATCTCCGATTCGCGACAGGGGGGCTATGGACGTATTACGGTGCAACAAGCGTGGGAACTATCCTCCAACGTAGCCGTAGCTAAATTGGTAATGGAGAACTATAAAGGGCATGCCGAGGACTTTGTGAGTCATCTCTATGCGATGCACCTGCATTTACCACTCGATTTGCCTCTTTTAGGCGAGGGACGTCCGTATATTAAGGCTCCTGGCGATACCTTGTGGTCTGGAGTTTCGCTCCCCATGATGAGCATAGGGTATGAGGTACAACAAACGCCTCTTCAAGTCTTAGCGTTCTACAATGCTATAGCAAACAATGGTTGCATGGTTAAGCCTCGGTTTGTAAAAGAACTCTTACGTCATGGGAAGGTCGTACGCCGCTTTGATAGAGAGGTACTTGTCCCCTCCATGTGCTCACAGACAACGATAGAGCAGGTACAGAGAGTCTTGCAAGGAGTAGTGCAATCGGGCACGGCGAAAAATTTGCAAACTGCTGTATATACAATAGCAGGTAAGACGGGGACGGCACAAATTGCTCAGGGTAAGAGTGGATATCGAGCACAGGGTAAGACAGATTACCAAGCATCCTTCGTAGGTTACTTTCCAGCGGATGCTCCGCGTTATTCATGTATTGTGGTCGTAACCTCACCTTCGCAGAGCGTGTATTATGGTAATGTAGTGGCAGGTCCGATCTTTCGCGAAATTGCAGAGAAGGTTTATGCTACACGCAGTGAGTGGTTTCCGTGGTATACTCCTAAGAGTGGGAGTTCGGCTTTGCCTTCTAGTAAATCGGGCTCAAAGGTGGCATTGGAACGTACTTTGAGAGAACTCGGGTTAGAATTTCGCGACGAGGCCCTCAGTAGTAGTTGGGTAAACACTGTGCGGAAAGGGGAAAAAATAGTTTTCGAACCCCATCCGTTGGTAGTGGAGCATGTCCCTAGTGTAGAAGGATTTCCACTCTCGGATGCGTTGTATTTGTTAGAGAATTCGGGCTTAAAGGTGCGTTTTAGAGGGCGAGGCTCAGTAAAGTCGCAAAGTATAGCAGCAGGAACTCCTTTGCGTAGGGGAATGACAATAGAATTGGAGATGAGTGTGCAATGAGTGCATTACAAGGTAATAGAGAGACTCGACATTTGTTTGCGGGAGTGAAGATCCTTGCACAACAGGGCGAGCTCCCCATCGAGGTCTTAGATATAGTCTCAGATTCGCGCAAGGTTGTATCGGGTTCTCTCTTTGTTGCAGTACGAGGAGTGAATTCGGATGGGCATGTTTACATACCTAGGGCAATACAAGCAGGAGCAACGTTAATAGTTTACGAGTCACCCCTTGCGGAGTTTACTGCGGGGATCTGCTATTTGCAGGTAGAGGACAGTGCTGAAACTTTGGGAATACTCGCGAGCAACTACTATGGCAATCCGAGTAGCCAATTCAAGGTTGTGGGAGTTACGGGTACAAATGGTAAGACTTCGGTAGCTACTTTCCTATACCATTTGATGGAACAAATGGGGCTTCGAGCAGGTTTGATCTCGACGGTAGAGAATCGCGTACATAACAAGATTTATAGCACAAACTATACCACCCCGACACCCCTTGAGCTTCAAGCATTATTTGCCGAGATGTTGGCTGCGGGGTGTGAGTATGCTTTCATGGAGGTAAGTTCGCATGCTTTAGTGCAAAGACGAGTAGCAGGAGTACATTTTGCTGGAGGGATATTTACCAATTTGACACGAGATCACTTGGACTATCACGAAACCTTCTCTGCCTATCGTGATGCTAAGAAGCTCTTTTTTGATATGCTACCCCGAGATAGTTTTGCACTCTCTAATGGCGATGACGCGAATGGTGAGTATATGCTACAAAATTGTGTTGCACGTAAGGAGTACTACTCGCTCACGAAGTTGGCTTTTGTAAAATGTGATCTAGTCTCTCAGGAGCTAGAGGGAATGGCGGTTCGCCTCAATGGAACGGAAGTACAGTTACAACTTCTTGGGAAGTTTAATGCCTATAATATAAGTGCTGTTTACGGAGCTGCATTACTCTTGGGATTTGATGGTATGGAGCTCTTGCGTCAGATTAGTTTGCTACGTCCTGTGCGAGGAAGGGTAGAATACTTACCCATTGCAGGTAGAGTGGGAGTAGTAGATTTTGCTCATACTCCTGACGCGCTAGAAAAAGTATTGGAAACGCTGCAAGCCATTTTGCCACCAGGAGCTTCTATTATAGGAGTTATAGGTGCAGGAGGCGATCGGGATGCTGGCAAACGTCCTCAAATGGCAGCTACAGCCGTGCGCTACTGTCGACAGCTCATCTTAACCTCGGATAACCCCCGCCATGAAAGTCCCGAGGCTATTATAGCGCAGATGTATGAAGGGATATTACCGGAAGATCGCGATCGAGTGTTACGGAATGTGGATCGTAGGGAGGCGATACGTATGGCAGTTGCTCTTTCGTGTAAGGGAGATTTCCTCCTGATAGCAGGAAAAGGACATGAGGCATATCAGCAAATAGGGGATGAGAAATTTCCTTTCGACGATATCGCTGAGCTCCGAAAAGCTCTAGAAGCCATAAACAACTAAGGAGGGGTACGAGTATGTTTTACTATCTCTATACATTGCTGGAGGGACTCGATATCCCTGGTTTGGGTCTCTTCTCCTATCTCTCTTTTCGTACAGGAATGGCTTTTGTACTCGCTTTGGTACTCCTGCTCCCGTTCGGTCATCGTTTCATCCGCTTTATACGTTGCAAACAAATCGGAGAGGATATCCGTGATCTTGGACTTCAGGGACAGAAAGCTAAACAAGGTACACCTACTATGGGGGGTATCCTGATAGTCGCTGCGACGCTGATTCCTACGCTCCTCTTTGCCAATTTGGCGAATGTATATTTGTTGATAATGCTTGTAGCGACTGTATGGTTAGGGTTTCTAGGTGGTCTGGACGACTATATAAAGGTTTTCCGACACAACAAGAATGGTCTAAGTGGTTGGAAGAAGGTTTTTGGTCAGGTAGGTCTCGGACTCTTTGTCGCATTCATGTTATTTATGAGTTCGGAGACGGGCGTAAGATCGCGAGCGGGTGACTGGGAGTTAGGGACAAGTGTTGTACAGGAGAGTACTATGGATGGTAGCACTTTGAAGAATCTCGACAAAGATCTCACTACAACAATCCCCTTCGTAAAGAACAACGAGTTTGATTACCACTGGTTAGTACCTTTTGATGGGATGGTAGGTAAAATAGCGACATGGCTGGTCTTTGTACTCATTATTGTCTTGGTGGTAACCTCGGTATCGAATGGAGCTAATCTTACTGATGGGTTGGATGGTTTGGCTACTGGAGTGAGTATCCCCATAGTAGGAGTACTCGGTTTGTTTGCCT
Source organism: uncultured Bacteroidia bacterium (assembly GCA_965240855.1). Lineage (GTDB taxonomy): Bacteria > Bacteroidota > Bacteroidia > Bacteroidales > CAJPTX01 > Bacteroides_D. The sequence continues at coordinate 31,077 of CBDEMG010000019.1, forward strand.
ATCTCTCGGGAAATGTAATCTATGCTAGCTATTTGAATATTGCTTATATCCCCAATGTAGGCGAATTAATGGTCTTTATGGGCGCTTTGGTGGGAGCCTTGGTGGGTTTTTTGTGGTACAATGGCTATCCTGCTCAGATTTTTATGGGAGATACTGGAAGTTTGACTATAGGAGGAGTGATTGGTGTCTTTGCTATTTTGGTTCGTAAGGAGATACTGTTGGTTCTACTTTGTGGGATCTTTCTAGTAGAGAGTCTCTCGGTCATGCTGCAGGTAGCTTATTTCAAATTTACACGTAGGAAGTATGGTCAGGGGCGTAGGATATTCCTAATGTCTCCCTTGCACCACCATTACCAGAAAAAGGGGATTCCTGAGTCGCGGATAGTGTTGCATTTTTGGATAGTAAGTCTACTACTTTCGGTATTAACTATCGTAACGCTTAAAATTCGTTAGGAGAGGGGGTAATGAAGCATAAACTTGTGGTTTTAGGTGCAGGGATGAGTGGGATGGGAGCAGCCTATCTTGCTCGAAAGAACAATTACGAAGTATTTTTGAGCGACTCGAGCCTCATCGGAGTCTCACAGAAACAAGAGCTAACGGCTCTAGGAGTAGACTACGAGGAGGGGCAACATACTCTTGCGCGAATGCTCGATGCAGAACTCGTGGTAAAGAGTCCAGGTATCCCAGAGCAGGCTTCGATTGTTGTGCAATTGCGCAGGGAAGGACTTCGAATAGTATCAGAAATAGAATTCGCAAGCGAGTTTGCACGGGGCGTGAAGTGGATTTGTGTCACAGGGAGTAATGGTAAGACGACGACCACAAATCTTATCTACGAGATTTTGCGTGCGGGAGGGTTGAATGTGGGGATGGCGGGTAATGTAGGACGAAGCTTAGCGCGTATGATAGCGGACGAGCAGTACGAAATCTATGTACTGGAGCTCAGCAGCTTTCAGCTTGATGGGATGTATGACTTTAAGGCTAATATTGGCGTACTGCTGAATATTACCCCAGATCATCTAGATCGGTACGATCATAAGATGGCGAACTATGTAGCGGCTAAGTTTCGTATTGCACAAAATATGGGAGCAAACGATGCCTTGATCTACAATGCAGATGATAGCGAGATCGATCATTACATGACAGGACGTACCTATTCGTGTCGTCTTATCCCTTTTTCTCAGCAAAAGACTCTGCTGCAGGGAGGGGAAGTAGTGGATAACAAATTGTGTATACGTACGGGCAAGACGGATTGGGGAATTGGTGTGGAAGATTTATCGCTGCGGGGCAAGCACAATGTCTATAATGCGTTGGCAGCAGCTTTAGCCGCAAGTCTTTGTGGGGTAGAGGAGGCAATAATATGTCGTACTCTGCAAACTTTTAAGGGGATAGAACACCGCTTAGAGTTTGTGCGTGAGCTGGCAGGAGTGCGTTACATCAACGATTCGAAGGCAACCAATGTAGATTCAGCGTGGTATGCTCTAGAGAGCATGCCTGTAGGGGTTGTTTGGATTGCGGGTGGTACGGATAAAGGAAATGATTATACCCCCTTGCAAGATTTTGTACGAGAGAAGGTACATACGTTGATTTGTTTGGGATTGGCGAATGAAAAATTGCGCAGTGCGTTTTCAACGTTAGTGACGAATTTTGTAGAAGTTCGTTCGGCTCGGGGAGCGGTGCTCCGGGCACAACAATTTGCTCAGCAAGGAGATACAGTGTTGCTCTCGCCTGCCTGTGCTAGTTTCGATTTGTTTAAGAATTACGAGGATCGTGGTCGGCAGTTCAAAGAGGCAGTATTAGCACTATGAAGGGGCATCTACATTTAGGCGAGAAGGGGTACTTCTTTCGTGGCGATCGGCAGATTTGGGTGATCGTCCTCCTCTTGATGCTCATTTCTGTGGTTGAGGTTTTTAGTACAACAGCTTCGTTGGCTTATAGAGCTTCAAAAGACTCGTCATACTATCTTTTCAATCAGGTAGCTAATTTAGCTGTTGGGGGTGTAGCTATGTTTTTGTTCCAGATGATCCCGATGCGCTATTTCCTTCGTCTTGCCAAGCCTGCTTTGTTTTTGATGGGGACGATGTTGTTTCTTACGCTTCTATTTGGAAAGGAGTCTAACGGTGCTCGTCGTTGGCTCGAGTTGTATGGGGTGAGTGTCCAACCCTCGGTATTGGCAAGTATCCCATTGATCTTGTATGTAGCAGGAGTGCTAGCTGAGAAACGCAAGGAGATACAGAAATTCTCGTTCGTACTTTTCCCTCTTGTTTTTACTATAGGGAGTATTTGCCTGCTGATCCTTTTTGGTAGTTTCAGTGCTGCGGCTTTGCTTGGTGTGACGTGTTTTTTATTGCTTATCGTGGGCAATGTCCGTTGGAAGCATCTGCTTTATATAGTTCTCCTGGGAGTAGGAAGTTTTTTCGCTTTTGTAAAGCTAGCTCCGTATTTACCACTTCCTACACGCGTGGCGACTTGGGCTAGCCGTTGGGACACCTTCTGGAGTGGTACGGGGAATACATATCAGAATACTCATGCCAAGATTGCTATTGCTAATGGTTTTATTTGGGGGCGTGGACCAGGAAATAGTATGCAACGATTGGTCTTACCCGATAGTCACGACGACTTTATATTCTCGATCATAGTAGAGGAGGGGGGAATTCTCTTCGGAGCAATAGTACTGTTTCTTTATTTCTGGCTACTCTACAGGATATATGTTGTAATGAAGGCTAGTCGTCGTCCGTATCATACGTATGTTTGTGCAGGTTTTGGACTACTGATACTTTTGCAGGCATTTGTACATATATTTATCTCGATAGGTTGGGGACCAGTTACGGGGTTACCGTTGCCGTTAGTGAGTGCAGGCGGAACATCTATTTTATCTACGTGTATTGCATTGGGGATGATACAAAGTGTGGCGCGTCAGCAAAAGAAGGAATTGTATGAAGGCGAGGATCAAGATGTTGCATAGGGTTGTAATAGCTGGTGGAGGTACTGGGGGACATATTTTCCCGGCCTTGGCAATAGGTAAAGAGCTCCTGCGAGAGACTCCAGAGTTGGAACTTTTGTATGTGGGAGCCCTCGGACGAATGGAGATGGAGAAAGTGCCTGCTGCGGGTTTTAAGATAGTAGGATTGCCGATAGAGGGCGTCCCTCGTAGAAAAACACCTTGGAGTTTGTTCCGCTTCTTTTGTAAGTGGCAACAGAGCAGAAAACTAGCACGTAAACTTCTGAAGGAGTATAAACCTGATGTGGTGGTGGGAGTTGGTGGCTATGCGAGTGTTCCAGCTATGCAAGAGGCGCAGAAATTGGGGATACCTACTTTTATACAAGAGCAGAACAGCTATGCAGGGAAGGCAAACCGGATGTTGGGGCGGAGGGCAGAGCGGATAGCAGTGGCCTATGAGGGAATGGATCGATACTTCCCACGCGAAAAGGTTGTACTTACAGGCAATCCTGTCCGTAGCGAATTGTTGCACGCATTACCTCCGCGCGAAGAGTCGGTCAGAGCTCTCGGTTTGCCAGCGGGGAGAGTGAATATATTGGTGATGGGTGGGAGTCTTGGTGCTCGCAAGCTTAGCGAAGCAATTTTGGAACATGCAGCCAGTATAGGAGCGCGCGAGGATATCGCGATTTTGTTGCAAACGGGACGAGGAGATTTCGAGCAGATTCGCGATAGAGTACAGCAGTTAGGCGTAAAGAATATTTATCCGGTAGCATTTATTACGGAGATGGAGAAAGCTTATAGTGCGGCCGATCTGATCGTCTCGCGAGCTGGGGCGATAGCTATTTCAGAGCTTGCTATTATAGGGAAACCTGTAATACTAGTACCCTCCCCTTATGTAGCGGAGGATCATCAGACGAAGAATGCTCGCGTGTTGTCAGAGCAAGGAGCGGCGCTATTGATACCCGAGCGCGAGGCGAGTGCAAGTTTGTGGAATGAAATAGCGCGATTGCTTGCGGATAAAACTTGCTGGGAGAGGATGCATAATGCACTTTGTGCGCTTGCGCGTCCCGATGCAGTAAAGGAGATATGTGAGTATATTAGACAACTCAAGCAGAAGTAGTGAGGAATCTTGCTAGGGAGCAAAAACGCAGATATACACAGGTAGTATATAAAGAAAATGAACAAGAGGGAGATCGAGTTAAATACTTTCGATCGTGTCTATTTCTTAGGGATTGGCGGCATAGGAATGAGTGCACTCGCTAGGTATTTTCTGCATTTAGGAAAAAAAGTTGCTGGTTACGACTCTACTGAGACAACGCTAACTAGGATGTTAGTTGCAGAGGGGGCACACATTCATTACAGAGACGATATAAACTACATTCCTTCGGAGTTCCGGAAACTTGATGAGAAGGCGTTAGTTATCTTCACGCCCGCTCTTCCTCCAGATTCGAAAGAGCTGCTTTATTTCGAAGCGTTAGGCTATACCCTCTTTAAACGAGCAGAGGTCTTGGGAGTCCTCTCCCGAGCCTATAGAGTATTTGCAGTCTCTGGAGCGCATGGGAAAACCACGACGACTACGCTCTTGATGTATTTACTCTCCCAAAGCCAAGGTTGTGATGCCTTTATGGGGGGCATAAGCTTAAATATACATTCCAACCTATATCTGGGAGATAAGGGGATGCGTAATTTGGTTGTTGAGGCCGATGAATACGACCGGAGTTTTTTGCAACTGACACCGAGTGTGACGATCGTAACCTCGATGGCTGCAGATCATCTTGATATCTATGGTAGTTTCGATAATCTAGTGCAAACCTTCCGCCAGTTTGCAGTGCAAAATAAAGAACATAAGTTAATTGTTCAGCAATCGGCTCAAGAGTATTTCCAAGATCAAGGGCTTGAGATTACGACGTATGGTTATACAGAGGACTGCGACTACTGGGCTACCGACATAGATTGTGAAGGTAGTACGACACGTTTTACATTGCATGGTCCTGGAATAACAGGATTGAAGGTCGAGCTCGGGATTCCTGGAAGCTACAATGTAGAGAATACGATGGCAGCACTTTTGGCTTGTATTCAAGTGGGGATAGATATACGTACTATAATCCCGAGTTTGCGCGAGTTTAAAGGAGTTCAACGTCGCTATGAGATATGTTACGAATCAGAGACGCGAGTTTATATAGACGACTATGCGCATCACCCCGACGAATTGAAATCTATAATATTGGCGACTCGAAAGCGCTATCCTAATCGTCGTCTGACGGGGATTTTTCAGCCACATCTCTTTACACGCACGCGCGATTTTGCACTTGATTTTGCTTTTGCCTTGTCGGATCTCCATACATTACTCTTGCTCCCAATCTATTCTGCTCGTGAGGAGCCGATAGAGGGTATATCCTCAGAGATGTTATTGCGGCTTGTTCCTAATCATGTGGAGAAGATGTTGGTTGATCCGAGGGATTTGTGTAATGTGCTAGAAGCCTTACCGATAGAGATCTTGTTGACACTGGGGGCAGGAGATATAGGAGCGATGTCTTCCAGAATAGTAGAGACACTCAAAAAAATGGATACGGGACGATGAGAGTGCGTACGGTAGTCTCTCGTATTGGGTTCGTTCTTTTTGCAGGTAGCCTTATAGCAGGTCTTTACTATGCTGGACAGGCAGGGGCACAAATTCAGTGTCGGGATATAGAAGTTTTGATAGATGATAGTGCAAAGCTATCATTTGTCACACGCGAGAGGATTTTACATCATCTCCAAGAGCATTTCCCTTTGCTTTATGGCAGGCCGATCGAAGAGATCAATACATCGGAGCTAGAAAATTCGTTACAAACATTGAGTGGGATTGACGATGTGCAAGTGTACTATGGGGTGGACGGAAATCTTCGAGTGCGCGTTGTACAACGCGAGCCGTTGTTTCGTATAGTGAGCCAGGGTGGGAGTTCGCGTTATGTCGATAGAGCGGGCTATGTTTTTCCAGTGGATGATCACTATACGGCACATGTCCTGTTAGTAACGGGGAATATAGGTCTGCCCGATGGTAAGCGATTAGTAGAGGTGCATGGCGAGCCAAGAGGTCTTTTGCCAGAGCAGGAGTCCGTGTTGGCTTGTAGGGATGAGCATTGGAATCGGTTGTACGAATTCTTACATTTTTTGCTCTCTGATCCGCTTTGGAGTTCGCAATTTTCTCAGGTTTATATAGATAGTTGGCGGCGGATCGAACTCATTCCGCGCGTGGGAGCGCAAATTGTAGTACTGGGAACGTTAGAGAATTTCGTTTATAAATTAAATAAGTTGTACTCGGTTTATCGTAGTCTGCTGAAAGAAAAGGTCTTGGAGGAGTATGTGACGATAGATCTTCAGTATAGTAACCAAGTAATTTGTCAACGAAAACAGTAGTTTTGTATAACATAAAAGTAGATTAGAACGTTTGGAAGTAAACCATTTTGCATGAGTAGCTATTACGCCGTACTAGATTTAGGGAGTCATACGATATCGATGGTTGTTCGCACCTTTGATGCGCAAGGCGCTTTGCAGGCGACTTATTGTGTTTCTGAGCCGAGTCAAGGTATAGAGGAGATGCGGATCGTGAATAATAATCAAGTGCGTGATTGCATCAAGCGTCTCCAGATCGCTCTTCAAACAAAACTCGATTTTGAGATTCGAGAGGTGTATGTTGCGTATCTTGGTGGAGCGATAACCTCGTTAACATACGTGGGGGCGATTGCATGCGAAGGTATGCAACAAGGGAATTCGGTAGTTTCGGATGGTGACTTCTTACGTTTGATGAATTCGTACCAAGAGTTTAAACTTCCGGAGGGAAAGGTCTTAATAGATCTAGTACCTTTATCTTTTAAGCGCGATAATGTGTCGTGTCGCTTCCAAGATCTGGAGGGGGCTTACGCGAAGAATATCTCGTGCGAATTCCATTTGTTCTTGGCAGATGAGATTGAGTATAGTCATTTACTCTCGGCAATGAGTGCGGCGGGCGTGGAATGCAAAGGAACGTATGTAGGTTTACGGGCTTGTGGTTGCTACTTAGCTAAAGAAACGGAACGGGCTGTTGGGTTGGTGAACTTCGGGTATGCACATTCGGAAATTGGTTACTTCGAATTTGGAGTACTCAAGAGGTATATGTGGCACGGGGAGGGGTGGGCATCGATAAGACGAATATTTTTGAGTAAGGATCCCTTTCTCTGTGAGTCGGATCTTGATGATAGCATACTTGAGGAAAAGACAGATTTTTCTCAATTCAAACCCGAGTGGAATGAGGATGGTAACAATGATCGCGATGAGTTGAAATTGAGGGGTGGTTATTTTGTAGGAAAGTATCTTTTACCGTTTCGCAATTTTTTTACACAGTTAGGAGTCAATGCATTGCTCAAGCGTAGTTGTGGCGTGCGACTGACGGGAGGTGTAAGTTTAGTGAAGGGGCTACTACCTTTTTTTGTTTCGAAGATAAAGGCGAAATTGCCAGCGGACGAGTTATATATGTTAAGTCTGCCAGTGTATAGTAAACCCAAGCCGTGGATGCCTTTGAATTCGAAGGATGCAAATGCGTCTTTGGCTTTGTTTAGTACTTCGCTAGGGTTGTTGGAATTGTTGGCAAGGGAGGGGATTGCACCCAGTGGAGGGCAGTTTGTGCAGAATACAGAGCAAGTGGTGGGGAGAGAGAAGGAAGAAAGTAGTATAGGAAAAATAGAGCGGCGAACGAAACGCTGGGCGAGCTCTGTATTGGATTACTTGAAGACGTTGGGATCGGGGAAAGTGACTGGTGTTGAAGAGGCTACCGCTTATGACTCTGAGTCCTTGCAGGAACAAGAAGGCGAGGAGGAAGAGAAACATTAGAAAGAAATGTTTGGTGCGGTTTGTTGGAATAAGAGTAGTAGATATATACTTTTGTAGAGGAATATGAGGAACTAGAGCGAAAAAATAAACTAAAAAACGATTAACTATGAGCGAATTGTTAGATGGGATGTTAGCCTCTCCGAAAGAGGCGGTTGGTACGGCTCTAGTGCGTGAGCAATCGAGCGACGAGCCTGCTTATATTAAGGAACTGGAGGGGAGTTGTTGCTTGGTGGGATTAGGGGGGCAGGGGACTCATGTAGTATTGGCTGCACAGCGCCGTAGGGTGCGATTTCTCCAGTCGATTGTGATCAATACAGATTTTAAGGATAACTCAACGGTGTCGGAGTTGAAGGAAGAAATCCCTGTCTTTATATTGGGGCGTAAGCATCGTAATATAGGCGGAGGGGGTGCAGGAGGTAACCCTACGATGGCTGCAGCAGCCTTTATGGAGGAGCGCGATAGTATAAAAAAGGAGTTGGAGAAATTGGTAGCTGGTGGGCTGAAGGTGATTTTTATTGCTGTAGGTTTAGGAGGAGGTACGGGTACTGGGCTTATTTTGCCCTTTCTCCGTTTGTGTGAAGAGGTAGGGATTACAAATCGTTGGGTCTTGGCTACGATCCCCTCGTATGCTAATGAGGGTGAAATAAAGTTTAGATTGGCTGAGAGCACCGTTGCGTCGTTGGAAAAATCTTGTGAGGGGATCATGCCTATTTGTAATGACTATATCTCCTATACGCGCGACAAAAAGAAGCGTAAGGTACAGGATGGGAAGAGTTTACAGGATGTCCGCGACGAGATAAACGATCGTTTGGTTGATGTGCTTCAGGGTTTTGCTGAGGTAATGTTGAATCGCTCTCAGAAAAACATCGATATCAATGATTTGATAAATGCTGTAAAAGATATCGATTATTTAGGCGAAAAAGTAGAAGAGCCGAAGGAAACGGGTGCGCACCCAGAGCAAACAAAATGTGCTAAACTCTTCTACATGGCTTTGGGTATAACGGATTCGAAGAAGAAGCTTCAGGGAGTAGATCGCGTCATGGAAGCTATGCGGAGTGCACTCTCGTTCTATTATTTCGTGGGGCATGGGAATTTGGAAACAGCAAAGCAAGCTGTGATTCATGTGATGACGCCGCGTGGATCGGGGCATAAATATACTCCAGCTGATGAACGCAAGGTGGTAGAACTGCTACAGCGTCTGACTAAAGTCAAGCCCATGAATATAAAGCCGGGAGATGGCGAGGCGACTTTCGATTTGGATATTGCAGATTTTAAAGATGATGCAGTGCGTATTCTATTGTTGGCAACAAAGTTCGATAAGACACCGTCGCAAGCGCTCAAGGAAACAAAAGAAGATATAATGCGCTTGATGGCTGCAGAAAAGGAGCTACAGGAGGAAGAGAATATGTATGGAGGCGAGGATTGGTGGTTAGACTGGCTTTATCCGAGCGATCCTGCCGATCCTATGGTAGCGAAAGAGAAGAAGAGTACGGAGTTGCCTCTACCTAAACAAGTAAAAGGTTCGGTAGTGCAGGTTCCGTTGTCTATCCAGAACAAGCGTACTCATGAACAAAAGTTGCGCAATATAGCTGAGAAAATGCAGGTACTTGTAGACACGCCGCAGGATGGCTTGTTCCCATTAGAGGTTTTGAGGGAGTGTGATGAGCGGACTCGAGGGCTCGCAATAGAACGCGAGCAGGGCTATATTGCATCCTATAGGAGAGAAGCGGATGTAAACGAAATAGAGGTTGTTGTGCCTTTTTTGAAGGCGAGGAGTGAGGAGTTGGAAAGTACTCAAGCTATAGAAACGCCTAAAAGAGAAAATGCTATAGATACAGAAGTGAGTTTCGAAGCGGAGGAGAGTGCTGAACAGGAATCTACTCAAAATCAGGAATTGGAAAGTGTGACGGATTTATGGGAATCTTGTAAAGATTTGTTAAACGGGTAAAAAGGAGCAGGCTTGTCCCCAGTTTGCAGAGATGTGAGCTGGGGACTTTTTTTATAGGTGTAGGATAAAGGTAAGATGCAGAACGAGCGGGAGTTGTTACTGGTGGAGTCTCATTTAAAGATAGCACTACGGTGTTTGGAGTATAGGGCTACGATGCCAGTAGAGGAATTAGTGGGTTTATTGTCGTTACATGTAGGGAGTGCAGCTGAGTTGTTGAGTTTTTTACAGGAGAGTGCGAGGGCAGTGTGTACTTCTAATGAGGTACGGAGTGTTGTGACGAGAGAGAAGGAGGTTGATACAGAGATTTCTAAACCTAAAACAGAGAAAAAGAGGATAGAGAATCCGTCAGCAGTATCCCCCAGACGGAGTGAAGAGCGGAGCGATCCTGTAGTGGTGCATGAGACGAATGTATATGCGGGTGTGCAAAGAGAGGAGGGGGGAGCTTCGATACGCGTAGAAAGGAATGTTGAAAGCAAGGCTTCTAATGTTATCCCCGAATCTAAAAGCCGTGCGAGTGTAGCGATACCGCCACGAAATAGACCTGCGGATAGCAAAGAACGTGCGCCACAAAATTTAGAAAAAGAAACGAAGCAGCAATCTACGAAGACAATCGCCGATGCGTATATAGCACGAGCAATCACGACGACAAATGAGGCAACGCATGTGGAAGCAGTGCTAGGTACGCGTATGACCCCTTTGCAAAGTATACAAAAGGGTATGACTGTGAATGATAGGTTGCGATACGCCGCAGAGTTGTTTTCAGGCGATCGCGCACGATTTACGGAAGTGGTTTCTCGGTTAGATGCTGCACATTCACTCCCTGAGGCATTGGAGATATTGCATGCGAATTTTCAGGGGGATGCAGATCTCCCTGCTTTGAAGGATTTCATGCAGCTCATTGAGCGGCGTTTTACTAAGTAGACAATGGAGCAAGGGAAATTGTGGTTGGTTCCCACGCCTATAGGAAACTTAGAGGATATTACACTCAGGGCTCTGCGTATACTCCGCGAAGTCGATTTGATACTCGCTGAGGATACTCGAACCTCGTCCAAGTTGCTTAAACATTACGAGATTACTACGCCGACCAAACCATACCATCTCAACAACGAACATAGTATACTCGCTCTCTTTATTGCGCAATTGCAAGCTGGTCAACAGATCGCACTCATAACGGATGCTGGATCGCCGGGTATTTCTGATCCGGGCTTTTTGTTAGTACGGGAGTGCTGGCGTAGCCAGATTGAAGTAGAGGCGCTTCCTGGTGCAACGGCTTTTGTACCAGCCTTGACGGCGAGTGGTTTCCCTTGCGAGCGTTTTTTGTTTGAAGGTTTTTTGCCTCCCAAAAAAGGTAGACAGAAGCGTTTGATAGACTTACTAGCTCAGGAGCGTACTGTAGTATTGTACGAATCTCCGCATCGGTTGTTGAAGTTGTTAGAAGAATTGACGGAATTGGTAGGTGATGCACAGCGCGAGATTGCAATAGCGCACGAATTGACAAAAATATACGCATTCATAAAAAGAGGAACAGCGCAAGCGCTACGCGAGTATTTTCTGGAGCACGAACCTAAGGGCGAGTTTGTTGTATTGATAGCGCCGAGCGACTAATGAACTTCGAAATACGAGCTAATGCGAAGATAAATCTCGGCTTACGTATTCTACCCTTACGTAGGGATGGCTATCATGATCTGGAGACACTCTTCTACCCAATCTATGGTCTCTACGATGTATTGTCGGTAGAAGTTTTAGAAGGAGTTGGGGAGTTTGCGCTTACCGTAGAGGGGAATGCGGCACTGAGTGCAGAAGGCGATAATATACTCTCGCATGCCTACGATTTGTTGCGTCCTTATCGCGCCCCATCTGTGCGTATACGATTGTTCAAACAGATCCCAACAGGAGCGGGTCTTGGTGGCGGTTCTGCAGATGCCAGTTTCTTTTTGAAAAATATTGTGCCCTTGTGCGAGTGTCCCATAACGCAAGAAATATTACCAAGCTTAGCCTTGCAATTAGGTAGCGATTGTCCTTTCTTTTTGTTGAATAAGCCTGCAATGGGACGCGGACGCGGTGAGGTACTCACTCCGTTGGACTTCTCTCTTCACGGATATTATTTACAATTGGTCGTACCACCTGTCCACATTTCAACTAGGGAGGCATTTGCTTCCATAACTCCTCAGACCGAACCCCTTGATTGGGATTCCTTGTTACATTTGCCAGTAGCTGCTTGGTCTGGGAGCTTAGTCAACGATTTTGAACCCTATGCTCGGAAAGAGCATCCTCTCATAGAGGAGATCATACAACATATGTATGCCTCAGGAGCAGAGTTTGTCTCATTAACGGGGAGTGGGGCGGGAGTTTATGGAATCTTTACGAAGCAGCCTACGACAGTGCTGTACGAGGGATGTACGGTGTATGGCGAATATCTTTAGAGAGCAAAGGTTAGGTTATGTATTTTGAAGAGGCTGTGTCAAAATGTAAATTATGAGGGATATAAAGCAAGTATACCATTATCTTTTCCAGACAGGGCATGCTCTATCTCTACATAACGCATTAATAATCAATACTTTGTAGAAACGTTATAATATTTATGCATTGCGTCTCTAAGGCATATTTTATCGCTCTCGCTAACGAGATATGTGTTTTGACACAGCCTCTTAAGATAAACCTGCACGCTGGGCGCGCAGGGGAAAGGCTTAACGCTGGACGGGCGGAGGGTGCGAGAAGCGGCCTTAGCAGGCGGCGAGTAATTATGGGAGTATAGTGGATTGTATGATTCTTTTTTAACTTTGCTTGTGTGATTAACAACTAACTAGAAATTGTGATGAAACGAATTGTTTTTGGGTTTTTAAGCACCTTTTTGTGCTTAAACCTCGGTTTAGTACATGCTCAAGTTGATATGAGCACGTACATTATCCTTACCGTAAAGCAGGGCGAGAAAATTAAGTTGGACTTTGCTGCGTCTACCTCAGGGGTGAAGGTAAAGGTTGTGGGCGTAAAAGATGAGAAAGAAGAGGAAGCGCCGACCTCTTTACATTACAGGGAGAGTCAACCTAAATATGAAGCGACAAGTACAGAGATTACGGTGTATGGTGCTATTGATAAGTTTACTTGTTATGAGAATGGCGCGAATCTCACTGCCTTAGATGTAAGTCGGAATGCGAACCTGACATATTTAGATTGCGGTTATAATCAATTATCTAGCCTAGATGTGCGTCAGAATGTGAATCTGGAATATTTGGATTGCGAGCATAATCAATTATCTAGCCTAGATGTGCGTCAGAATGTGAACCTGACAGATTTACATTGCAGTAATAATCACTTATCTAGCCTAGATGTGAGCCAGAATGATAAGCTGACACTATTGGAATGTTCGAATAATCAACTATCTAGCTTAGATGTGAGTCAGAATGTTAACCTGCTAAAATTGTTTTGTAGCACTAATCAATTCTCTAGCTTAGATGTAAGCCTGAATAAAAAGCTGATACATTTAAGTTGCTCAGAGAATCAATTAACTAGCTTAGATGTGAGTCAGAATAGGCAATTAGAGAAAATATGGGTTTATGGTAACAACTTCTCAACGAGCACACTCAATGATATCTATTGTCAGCTTCCTGACCGAAGCAGGCAAACAAAAGGATTTATTTATCCAGTAAATAGAGTAGGTAATGTAGTAGATGAATTACTCGCCAAATCTACTAGCA
>CBDEMG010000020.1:0-23461 GCA_965240855.1 uncultured Bacteroidia bacterium
CAGGAGTACTACAAACCATTCCGTTTACTTGGCAAAAAACTAGTGCTAGTGGGTACGAGCTTTGATGAAGAGAAACGGAATATTAAGGAGTGGAAGGTACAGGAAATTTTGCCTAATTAAGTGTTCTGAGAATACTTCTTATGCTTTAAGTTATTGATGCCAGAACTCTATTTAACTCTAGGCGATGAGCTCTTTGCATTACTAGCCAATACATTTGCTTTTGAGAGCTTTGAGAAGAAATATATAACGCTGGTACAAGTTTTTCGTCAAGTCCTTAACGATAAGTTATTACAACATCAAATCGCTTTTGCAGGCATCTTCCCTCAACTCCAGCATCTCATTGCGGAGTATAATATACCGCCCAAGGCAGCGAAGTTGCTGCATATTACACGTACGCGTCTCCGAAAGATTGGCTCTACAGCGCTTAACCAAGAGACGCTTGCACTCGATCTCTATGCTATAACCCTCCTCTTGTACTATGTATATCCAGGGAGTGTTGTACCTGCAAGTCTTAGAGCTTTGCTCCCGAAAGAACTTACCTCAGAACATCTTCCTCCACTCTACAGCGCTCTACAGCGTCTTCACGTCGACAACTTCGATAAAGAATATATCTGGGGACATGATGTTACAAGTGGTCAAGCGCTTCGAATCAATTTGTGTACGGAGGGGAATTTGTGGCAAGATTTCACTAAATATTTAGAAGTAGGTAGTCAGGTTAATGTCCTAAAGGCGAAAGGTACCCCCGATAATTTATTTCCAGAACTCTTGATCTTTGAGCCAGATTATCTGATCAATATATCAAGTATCGCGAATTCTTTCAATGCTGTAGGAGTGACTCCCTATACTTATCTCCTTAATAAATTTACGCCCCCAGTTGCCTCTTGGCAGATCTTGTTAGGGAATCTTGCGAGTGAGCTATTGGATTTACATGTTCATCACAAGGTCTTTGATATCGAGGATGAACTCCTCGATTTTGCAAAGCGCAATACACTTGCAACGTTAACATTGAGAGAACATTTTGCCGAGATAGAAGCACAGGCACGGCTACAATCCTCTAACATTGCTACGGCTATTAATGCTACTCTTCAGGACGAATCGCAGTACTATAATCGAGAATCGCTATTACTAGAACCCTCCTTTTGTGGTCAATATCTGGGTATAGAGGGACGTATGGACTTGCTGCAACTCGATAAGCTTCTTCTCATTGAACAAAAATCGGGGAAGGCTGCCTTTTATACCCCAGAGGATATTCGTCCCAAAGAACAACTCCTCGCGCACTATATTCAACTTATCCTCTATCAAGCTCTCCTCCACTACGCTTTTGGTATTTCTAGTAATAAGATGGAGACATATCTCCTCTATTCGAAGTACCGTAAGCCACTCCTAAGGGTTGGGAGTGCGCCCCAATTGTTGTATCGAGCTATTAAGTTGCGTAACGATATTGTCTGGCAAGAATTTCAACTCCGTTCTCATGGCTTTGATATACTAACAAAGTTGTCGCCGCACGATTTCAATACAAAACAAACAAAAAGTACTCTCTGGACAAATTATACCCTCCCCGATCTAGAACGAACCCTTGCACCATTCCATTCTGCTCCTACACTAGTGCTGGAATATTTTAAACGGTTTGCTCATAGTGTGCAGCGCGAGCTCTCTTATGTTAAAATAGGGAATGCAGCGCGAGCCTCCTACGGATTTGCAAGCAAGTGGCTCAATACTTTTCAGGAGCGGCAACTTAAAGGGACTCTCATAGCTAATTTGACCCTTGAGCTTAAACCAGATGAAGATGGACGCTATCGTAAGCTCCGATTTCATTTTCAAGACTCTCCTTGGGTTACGGGTAGAATTAATTTTAGGGAAGGAGATATTGTCGTGGTATATCCGAATCTTCAGGGGCGAGTACCCGATATCCGCGAAAATATTTTTTTCAAAGGGCGTATAACGTATTTTACAGATCGATCTCTTGTAGTACTCTTGAATTTTAGCCAGTCCAGTCCCCTTGCATTTCAGACTCTCGAGGGGGCAAGTTGGATTGTCGAAACAGATAGTAACGAAACCTCTTACAACTCGCAATTTCAGGGACTTTACGCACTTTTGCGCGACGATCGTCTACGACAGGAACTCATTCTATCGGAGCGTCATCCGTATGTAGATACGAGCCACTCTTTGCGAGGAGATTACGGAGAGTTTCAGCAATTAGTACTCCGTGCAAAGCAAGCGCGCGAACTTTTTTTAGTACTCGGACCTCCCGGTACAGGGAAAACCTCCTATGTCCTGATGAATATTCTGCGCGAGGAGTTGCAAGATAGCGAGCACAATGTTCTTCTCGCGGCATTTACCAACCGAGCAGTGAATGAAATTTGCAGCAAGCTTGTACGCAGTGATATAGATTTCGTTTATTTAGGCTCGCGCTTATCTGCCGCACCAGAATATTACCCCTATCTTCTCGAAGAACGTATAAAAGCGTGTACAAATCTCGAGGAGATGGCTACCGAGCTGGCTACTTGTCGAGTCTTTTGTGCTAATACGACCCTGCTTAGTTCGCAACTGCAATTATTCAGTCTCAAGAAGTTTTCGTTGGCTATAATAGACGAAGCCTCTCAACTCCTTGAACCGCAATTATTACCGCTACTGTGTGCAGGAGGTATGGGGCGTAACCCTATAGAGCGTTTTGTGTTGATTGGCGATCATAAGCAGCTCCCTGCCGTATCGCAACAAACGGATACGGAGGGAGAGATTCGCGAGGATGCTTTACGTACTAGAGGCATTACGAATTGTAAAAACTCGTTCTTTGAACGCATGTTCCGAGTTTTTCGAAACGACCCATCGGTAACCTATTTCCTAACTAAGCATGCACGAATGCATGAGGAGATAGCTGCCTTCGTAAATTACAATTTCTATCAGGGGCGATTGCAGATTAAAGGGCTACCACACCAAGTGGAGAAACGCGTCTTTAAGAATGCTGATATTTCTCATCGTCTTGCTTTCCTAGCGGCACAACGTATTCTCTTTTTAAGCTATCCTAGAACGATACCCCTTGGCGGATCTGTAGAGAATATCAATGACGTTGAGGCAACTTTAATAGCACAACTAGTACAAGATTTTATCGATTACTATGCAGCTCTATCCCTCCCTTTCGTTCCTGAAAGGGATTTGGGGATTATTGTCCCCTATCGTATACAGATCGCACAAATTCGCAATGCGCTTTTAGCACGCGGTATAGAAGCAGGCAAAGAGATGACTATCGACACAGTCGAGCGTTTTCAAGGTAGTGAACGGCGTGTTATTATTTATGGCTTTACAGCCCAAACGCCCTTTCAGCTTAATTTCCTCACCGACAGTTGTATGGAGGAGGAAGGATCTATCATTGATCGTAAGCTGAATGTTGCCATATCGCGAGCGCGCGAACACATCGTTTTGGTTGGCTCTGCGTCGTTGTTAGCTGAGAATATTACTTATTACAAACTTTTATGCTATTTGAAAGCTCGAGGTGCTTTTTACGAGCTCCTACTTGAAGAGTTCTTAACCCCTGAGTGGAAGCCGATCGCGAAAAAAAGTCACACACACTCCCAAACCTCTTATATATGCCTCGATCCGCACTTCTATAAAACCTACGAATATGAAGTATTGCGTCCCGTACAAAATGCAAAAAGAGCACATCGGGGTAAGGCTTTAAATACGATTCCTAGCGAATTTGCAGAGAATATCTTGGGGTACGGTTTCTCTGTTATGGAGAAAAATATCGAGCTAGTCTTTGGGGAAAGTACAACGATTCTGCTCACTCCTGAAGATCAAGCGCTCTTATGGGCTTACCATTTTTTGCCTAGTTACTATAAGGGCATACGAGAGCAGTTTTTGAAAGACTGGGGGCGTTGCTCGCACTTTCTTACTAAGTCTCAGTCAATATTGTTCTTCGAAATCGGTAATAGCTTTGCAGGATTCCTAAGTTTCCTATCGCTAAAACCAATACCTACGCATCAGATTTGCTATTACAATTTCGCGCCTTCGAAAGCTTTACAACAGCTAGGAGAAAAATTGATAGATACAACGTATCCCAGGCTCAAAGAATGCAAGTGGCTCTCTACGATAGACGATTTCGATACAATACTCTCGTGCACTCCGGCGAGTTTGGTCGTTTTACAATTTTCGCATGCGTTTCTTAATTATACTCCCAGCCAAGCGAAAGAACTAGCTGGCACACTCATGAGCGCTATAAAGAATCATTCTGAGCATTCCTATTATTGTATATTTTCGACAGCAGAATTTGAAGAATCTCTACGCAGCTATCAAGCCTTCTTTGCAATTTTTCAGAAGCTCGGCTAAGTTTTTGAGACTCGCGCTTTTACCCACCCCCAATTCTCCTACTTATTTCTCTATATTGAGAGGAGTTACAAGGTTCTGGTAGGTAACCAGCTCGCATACCATCGAACCGATAAAAAGCTTGAATTCTATGCGAATAGGAAGATGGTTTGAGTCTGTTGTAAACCAGATAGATAATGCATCATTCTCTTTGAATAGCTCGCCTTTCTGAATCCGAGGCACAAATTTGTAGCACCGCATTTTCCCAAATGTAGTACGAATAGTTTCCTCCCCTAGGTAACGAACCGCGAAGGGAAAGTATTCGGCATTGAAAAAGGTTGGAAACGAAAAAATACTATTTGTTGTAAATTGCTGCTGCGAGAGTTGTACTCGAAGAGCATAGCCGAGTGCTACGAGGTCGTAAAGTTTTTTGGGTAGCACAATTTTTTCGCCATTCTCGCGTGTTACAATGGTCGAGTCGGGAATAGTATGCCGATCAAAGAGATCTACTTTGTAATCCTTGTACGACTGTTCTTTTACGTTGCGTATTGCTTTTATTGGAAGGTGTGTTCGGGTGCTGGTGTAGGAGTGATATACATCGTGTAGAGGATAGAGCCTCTTAACTATCCCAGTAGTGCGTCCATCAATCTTGAGGTGGTAGTAATTTCGACCATTGATCGTGGTATCTTCCACAGAAAAGACAACTTCTGCCCCTTTAGCAAAAGTGTAACGTACATTGTAATAAAGTGTTTCTCCACCCTTAAATGGGGGCGAGGACTTAACTTGAGCTCTTAGGTTGAGCGCAAGAAGTATTGCACAAAGGAGTTTTACGACTCGGAGTAGCTTCAAACTCCTTAAGATAAAGAGGTTCGGCATAAGCTAGATCTTCGTAGTGGTTGTTTAAGTATCGGTTTTTTAGTATGGGTAGGAGATCCGTAGCAAGGACTCTAGGATAATCGATAAACGTCCATTCTGTAGGGCAAAGTATATTCTGAGCCTTTGTTGCCCCACTGCCTGCATAGTAGGCATGCACCCCATTGGGGTGCTGAGGGAGTGTAGAATCCAGTATGCATGGATAGGGGGACGTTATCGCCTGAAGGTGGGGAAGGAAAGTTTGTGTGTAAACTTCCATACGCCTAGCGTCGATCATCGAGACTATACAGTAATCCGTTACTGAAGTTCTTTTACCGATCTCGCGTTCTATAGCGGAAGCTAGTGCAGTGAGTGTAGGGATCGTAATCAGCGGTAAACCTGTTGCAAAAGCTAACCCCTTGGCTGTTGCATAGCCAATACGTAGTCCTGTATACGAACCTGGTCCTTGACTAATCCCGATAGCCGAGAGCTCCGAAAGTGAGCGAGAGGCTTCCGAGAGGAGCTCTTCTATCATTGTGGTAAGTACCACTGCATGATCGTTGTGTTCGGTCGAAGTCCGTAGAAGCGGTTCGCTTCCCTCACACCAGAGTGCTACTGAGCTACAGGCAGCCGAGGTTTCGATAGCAAGATAGGCGAGTTCTCTACTGACGCTCATGGTTTCCGTATATCGTTGTGCTACTAGCGTTTCTTTTGTTGTGTCGCGCGTATTTTGGACTGATTTTGTAACTGTCTTGATACAGCGGAATAGGGTGCGACGATCACTCGTGCAGAGTCGTCAAGAGGCGTTTTGATGTGTATGTATTTCGCATCTTGTATTCCTGTTTGTACGGGGAGTGCATAGGCAGAATCGCCTCGTGCTACAAAGAGCATCTCGATAGGTCGTCGACTCGCTTCGAGTGCACTAGAGGCTGGCGTTTTCCCCAACGAGTCTCCTCTGGTGGTAACGGCTTCTATCGGTACAGAAAGAGCATTATCTATACGCTTAGTCTGTATATCTACGGAGACCGACATCCCGGGTTTGAAGGGCGTTTGTAGGTTGTTTGTCAGTAGGTACTCGTAGCTTTCTTTGAGGATTAAGATCCGCACTTCGAAGTTGGTTACTTGATCGGAGCTCTTCGTCTCGTTTGCCGTTGTTGCAATCAAAGTAACGATACCCTTGAAGGTCGTATCGGGGTATGCATCTACGTGGATAATGGCCGTATCTGCCATGTTTACACTCACAATGTCAGATTCGCTGACCTCGACCCTCGCCTCCATAAAATTGAGATTAGCAAGCCTTAAGAGTTCGGTTCCGGCCATCTGCGCTGTTCCTACAACGCGTTCGCCAAGTTCGACCGAGAGGCGTGATATGCTCGCATCGATCGGTGCATAGAGCGTCGTTTTTTGTAGATTTTCGTTCGCCTCTTTGAGCGTAGCGCGTGCACTTGCTACCGAAAATTCGGAGGAGCTTACCTCTGAGAGAGCATTGTTGTAGTCGGTCTCCGCCTTCTCGAAATCGGCATCGGAGATGGCTTTCTTCTCGTGCAAGAGTTTTGCTCGCTCATAGTTTGCTTTGCTCTGCTGTAATTGGTAGTTTGCTTGTTGCACCCGCATACTCGTACTGTTGAGCGATGCGGTTGCTCTATCTTGCATACTCACGTATGTATCGGGGCGAATTCTACAAAGGAGATCTCCTTTTTTTACTTGTTGGCCTTCGATAACAGGGAGTTCTATAATCTCACCAGAGACCTCTGGAGAAATCTTTACCTCTAGGACGGGCTGAATTCGCCCATTCGCCGTGATGGTCTTGATAATAGTTCGCTTATCTGGGTAAACATATTGTACCTCTTGCGTCTCGTTGTCCGAGAATGCGCCGCCTGCCCACATAGTACCAACAATTACAACCAGGGCAGTAACTAGGATAATAATTATGTTGCGTTTTGTATGTTTCTTTTTTGTCATGGAGTGTGATTTTTAGAGCGAGAGTTTGAGTCCGCGGTAGAAGTTTAAGATTTTACTTTTGAACACATATTCAAAAAGAGCCTGTAGCCTAGATACCTCTGCCTGCGCCAGCTTCGTTTTAGCTTGCGAGTAGTCATACGGGCTCGTAGCTCCTACGGTATATTTGTCTGTAGCCCATTCGAAGGCAAGTTTTAGTGCTTGATACGATTGTTCGGCCGCTTCAAATTTTTTGTATGCTCCCGTAGCGTCGCTCAAGGCTTCTTGTATCGTTTTGTAGAGCGAATTTTCTGTCTTTTGTTCGTTGATGCTCGCTTGTTGGAGTGCTATTTTCGCTTGTTGAACACCTTCTCGCTCTGCAAAATTGTTAAAGATTGGGATTGAGAGGTTAAGGTTGATATTTTGACTCGCGTTGTCCTTGATTTGTTGCATAAAAGCGATCTCGTTCGGGTGGCTCTTAGTGTCTAGAAAATGACGAGCGCCGCTACCATAGCTTGCTCCGAGGGTCAGACGGGGCGAGTAACGAGAATAGGCTATCTGTATGTTCTTGTTCGCGAGTTCTTTGCGTAGTGCCGCCTCTTGTAGAGGCGCATAGTGCTCGCGAGCCTCCTCATAGAGCTCTTGCAATGTACGTTGTGGTAGAACTGGCAGCGTCTCGACCGAAATGGTAGGACGCACGATCCTGAAGTTCGTATCCTTGAGATCGAGGAGCTGCATAAGCTGTATGTAAGCAAGCTGGATTCTGCTCTCGGTCTCTACAATCTGTTGGTTTTCGGTGGCGAGTTGTGCTTCGATATCTAGGAGTGAACCTTGGGGGATCGCGCCTACATTCGCTTTTTCGCGGGAGGTGGCGAGCAATTGTTCTGTAAGCTCCTTTTGGCGTTTTTGACTCTCGAGAAGTTCGGTGGTGTATAGAATCTGTAGATAAGCACTCATTACATTGAGCTCGATGGCTTGTTGTAGTGAGTGTTTAGCTGCTTGTTGTATCTTGTGGGAGATCTTGTTTGCCTGCACCGTACGATAATGACCTAAGCCTTCGAAAAGAGTTACGGAGGCTTGGAGTGAGAAGTTGGAAGACTGAAGGTCGTTCGATACCGAGTTGTTTCCGTAGTCTATCGCACGACCAAACGTATAGTTAACCCCCGCACCAGCATTGAGCGAAGGAGCAAAAGCCCACAGCGATTGCTTAAGTTTATGCTCCGCAGATTGTTCCAGCAAAGTGGCGTTTTGTATATCGAGACTGCGTTGCTGTGCATAGGAGATGCACTCATCAAGTGTCCAATTCTTCTCAGAGGAAGGTTGAGCTAAGGATATTTGCACAGCGAGGTGCATAATAGCTAGCAGTGCGATACTTTTCCTCATAGCTACAATAAAATTTTGAATTTGACGTGCAAAATTACCAAAAGTTACAGTGGTAGAGGTGTGTCCCTCTTTGTAAATAGAAGTTTGTTTTGCCGAGGTATATTTTTTGTATACTCCTTGTAGCGTGGGGGCGATAGTAGTAGTTTGTGGAAATTGGGTAATTTTGGGTGATTGTTCTCGATATATTATGCATAGGTGGCGTGTAGTGCACACTTTTTGGGTTGTTTGTATTGCAGTGCAAATCTTCTTGGAGTGCTCGTATGCCTATGGTCGCTCTTCTTCTCGTGCCGTACGTCGAGGGGCAAGTGCTACGACCTTGCGTGATACTCGTATAGGAGCTTCGATCGGCGGACAAATAAGCTACTTACGAACTGGAAAAAAAACGAAGTGGAGTAACCTTTTTCTTGGTTATAGTTATGGGTTCGATCTCGTCGTCCCCATCAACGACTTCTTTGATTTCGAGCTTTCTACTCTCGCTAGTTGGAAAGGGGGGCGTGTTCGTAGTGCATTGGGTGCCGCGAGTAGTGCCTTGGATGTGAAGGGGAGCGTGCAGATAATGTCGTTGGATATTGGGCTTTATGCCAATTATATTCAACGTCTTCACCCCGATGTAGATATTTTTGTTGGCGTGGGGATGCTCCCACAGATGGTGCTTATGGGACGTATGGCGTTAGATTTCGCCGGAGGTTCGCAACGCTACGATCTGGATGTGGGCTTTGATGCAAAGTCGCACCTCTTCCCTCTCAATTTTGGTTTGGCTACACATTTCGGTATACAATATTTATCATCCTACACATTTTCGTTGTGGTTTGATTACGATTTTCTAAATTTGTTACCAAAGCAGAAGCGGTTTTATGGTGAGATTACG
This sequence comes from uncultured Bacteroidia bacterium, assembly GCA_965240855.1. GTDB lineage: Bacteria > Bacteroidota > Bacteroidia > Bacteroidales > CAJPTX01 > Bacteroides_D. The sequence goes on from CBDEMG010000020.1 coordinate 9,341, forward strand.
CCCGATTATTTGCTTCGTCACGATGTCTCGCGCCCCTTTATACAGAGTTTGGAACGCTTGTCGACACTAGCCTTTGGTCTCAAGTTTACATACTACATTAAGCTTTAGTTCACTCGGAGGAATTTTACGATGAGGAGTGATTCTACAAATCCTAACAACAAAGATCTAACCACTTTACCAATACCACCTATAGTGGGGGAGGAAGTTTTGCACGATTTTCGGTGTAAGCGGCTGTCTGAGGATGACAGACTTAAATGGACAGATAAGGTGGTCGATAGTGCTAGAGATCTCGGTGCTAAAGGTTTATTTCTCAGGGAGATTCTTAAAGTTTGTGAGGAGCCGTTGTTGAATGTTCAGAGTTATCAGAATGTGCGCTTCGAACTCAAGGATCTCAAGATACATTTTCACGTGAGTTTTACCAATGGCGACCAGTTCTACGTCTCGCTAAGTAACTATGTACACCCAGACGACGCCGAGTCGCTCGCTTTTTATTTGCGTCGTGTGCAAAATATGGATGTAGAGGAGGCTCGAGCTCGAGTGCGGGAAGTGCTCCCAAAGGCCGAGATCGATTCTTCTGATGGTTCGGGGATCGGATTGATTTTGTTACGTGGACGTACGTTTAGTTTCGAGTATTCTCTCGTCCCCGAAGGGCAGTTTGTTAACTACACGCTGCGTATTTCATTGGTATATAAGGACAAACTTGTTTAGGAGTATTGCGAAAATCATGGATACATTGCATATTAGTGCTACTAGATATACCCCCGAGATAGATTTTAATCCCACAACCCGACACCTACAAATTATGGGTGACTCGCGTCCTGAGGACACAGTGGGTTTCTATCAAAAGGTGTTACTCTGGATCGACAATTTCATTGTTGCCGTAAAGCAAGAACCGCGTAGCGAAGCGCAAGTTTTGGTGACTTTCCGCCTTAACTATTTCAACTCTATCTCGGCAAAATACTTGCTTGCAATTATCAACAAATGTAAACCTTTGCATGCTGATGGCAATCTCTTGAAAATTGAGTGGTTGTACCAAGAGGACGACGAGGAGTCCAAACAATGGGGGGAGGATCTCCAAGCCATCACACAGCTCCCCTTCGATATAATTTCCTATGAAGAGGAATAATCCGAATTCTACTCCTTCGCAAGATAGAGTAGTCTTTTTATGATAAGGGAGAGTTCTATAAAGAACTCTTTCTTGTTTTTTGTAAGACCACAATTTTTCGTGGATAGAGATTATTTATACTCGCACGCTGTGGGATTTTAGCGGATGACAATCAATCTGCGATTATTGCTATTCTTCGCGGTTGAGGGATCTCCTGCGGTCTTTTAGTAGATTCTTTGCTGTTGGCTATACTGTATAAACGGTACTAAGTATGGACGACTGTGTTCCTATGCAACTGTGATTATATTTCCTTTTACCCTTTGTCTGAGTGTAATACACACTACAACCCAGACAAAGGGTATTGTATAATTGCTGCGGTATTTGCCGATGTCAGTACATTGAGAGTAGATATTCCTCGCCATAAAGGTTTTTCATCACCCAGAGCATGAGGAGAAGCGTGAACATATTACTGCTTTTCTGCAGATAGCACGGATTTTAGAGGGGGTCAAAATGGTAAGCGAACAAATGCCTCCATATAACGAGCGACGTATTTACCGATAACATCGAATTCGAGATTAACTACCGTACCCTCCTTAAAGGTGTGAAAGTTCGTGTGTTCGTGCGTATACGGAATTATGGCTACCTGAAAGGAGTCGGTATGCGAATTAACGACAGTTAAACTTACACCATTCACAGTAATGGAGCCTTTTTCGACAGTAATCATGTTGTGCTGCTGTGCGTATTCGAAGGAATAGAGCCAACTCCCTTCCGAGGGTTCGACCTTTGTACAACGAGCAGTCTGGTCTACATGTCCTTGCACAATGTGCCCATCCAAGCGTCCATCGAGCTTCATACTCCGTTCGAGGTTTACCTCGCTTCCTACAGTTAAAAGCCCGAGATTTGATTTACGCAGCGTCTCCTCGATGGCTGTTACGGTGTAATGCGTAGGCTGGAGGTCTACAACAGTTAAGCATACACCGTTGTGAGCTATACTCTGGTCTATTTTCAGCTCGTGCAAAAACGAACAACTTAATGAGAGGTTTACGTTCCCTCCTTCACGGACAATATCGCGTACCGTCCCAATCTCTTCGATGATTCCAGAAAACATAGTCTTTTATTTAAATCTGTATATACAACAAATTTAACTGTTTCGCGCTAAAACTTTTGTAAGGTAAGAATTGCACTTTGTCAAAGTATTTGTGTATTTGGTATGCATTTTGGTTGTAAGATTCCTGTGCAAAATGTTTGTAAAAAACAGACATACTAACTTCGCTTACTACTTACCGCGCTGCTATAAGCACGGGATATGACATAGGAAAACAAACTTAAATCAGATGCGATTAAGTAAAAATAGGAACGTATATGCGGTGTTTTTCACATTGCTACTAACACTCTTGGGGGCGACGTCGGCTTTTGCTGGTTCTGAGCCATTTGTTACAAAGTGGGTATCGTCTTCAACGAAGCTTAAGATGATCCTCGCGGGGAATAATGTGGTGGTAAAGTATTATAAAACCTCGGATCCTTCGGCTGCTATAACAGATGGACCTAAGAATTATAAGGGTACAGAAGTAGAGTTTGTCGTAGAGAAGGGGCAAGAATACAAGTTCGAGATTACCAATTTGTGGTCGTTTCTTGTAGGAGGTAGTTATAGCGATTTCAAATTGGTTGAGAAATGGGGGAATTCGGCTTGGTTAAGTCTTGCTAATGCCTTTAAGGACGTAAGGGGACCAGTAATAGCCGAAGATGCGGGGAGTCCTAATCTGACAAATTGCACCAATCTCTCGTCCATGTTTGTGGGTTGTCGCGATTTTAAGGATGTTACCTTAAAAGCGAAAACGGAGGAAGTAGAAAAAGTGAATGTCAAATTGAGTGAGTGGGATGTAAGCAATGTCCGTACGTTTGCTGCTATGTTCGATGGTTGTAGCAGTTTCGTGGGCTATCAGCTCCAGAACTGGAAAATGACCACCGGCGAGACTTTTAATATGATGTTCCGCGGTTGTGCTTATTTCAATCCCGATCTCAAGGATTGGAAGTTGCCGAATGCGCGCAATTACAATCTGATGTTTGATGCGTGTACTAAGTTCAAAGGGAAAGGATTGGATAAATGGGAGGCTAATGGCAACATAGCGAAGGTTGTAAGTTTTGAGTCGATGTTTGCTGGTTGTCAGTATTTGGAGGTGGATCTCGGTAGCTGGCGTCCTAGCAAATCGAAGACCTTTCGAAGAATGTTTGCTAATGCGCGTTATAGTAAACTAGGCGAACTGAAGAATTGGACGGTAAGAAATGCTACCAACTTCGAATCGATGTTCCATGGTTGCCAGAATTTCAACTCTGATGTAAGTGGCTGGTTTGCACCTCCCAAAAATGCGGGCGAGCCAATGCATAAGGCAGAAATCCTAAAAAATATGTTCTATGGCTGTAGCGACTTCAATCAGGATGTCAGTCAGTGGGATGTCTCTAGGGTAAAAGATATGAGCGGACTCTTTAATCGCTGTAAGAAGTTTAAGCAGAATCTCAAGAACTGGAATGTCGGGCAGTGCGAAGATATGTCCTCGATGTTCGAAGAAGCGGGCGTTTTTGATGCCGATATCTCGGGATGGGATGTTACGCATGTAACGAACATGCAAGATATGTTTAAGAATTGTCCGAGCTACAATTGCGACTTGAGTAAATGGGCGCAGAAGATAAAGAATGTGACGAACTTCCACGGCATGTTCGATAATTGTAGTGCAATATCTTGCGATTTTAGCGATTGGCAGGTAGGACAGGGAACGGATTTCAGCCGAATGTTCTACGGTTGCAAAAAGATGAGATCCAATCTTACGAATTGGAAGATGCAAAATGCGACCTCGACCGCTTCGATGTTTAGTTCTTGTGGCGATGATTTCAATATAGATGTCTCTGGCTGGGACATGCGCAATGTGATAGATGCCTCCTATATGTTTGCTTGGTGCAAGGGGTTCAATCAAAATATCTCTGGGTGGCGTATGCCTAAACTTCAGAACATTGGTTCCATGTTTATCGGCTGTGAAGCTTTTAATCAGGATATTAGCGGCTGGACGGTGGATCTGGTAAAAGATATGTCGTACACCTTTCACGGTTGTAAGACTTTCAATCAGGATCTCGGAGGATGGAATGTGGAGAATTGCGAGAACTTCGAGAACATGTTCTTCGGGTGTACCAATTTAGAAAAGTGCGATTTGAGCTCTTGGAATACGCACTACGCAACGAATATGGCTGGTATGTTCCATAATGCGAGAAAATTCACCTCCGATTTGAGTCAGTGGGATGTCTCGCTGGTTGAGAATATGAAGAATATGTTCTACGGTGCTGAGCTTTTCAATTCGAACTTAGAACATTGGGATGTGGGCAATGTATCGAATATGGAGGGCATCTTCTATGATGCTAAGAAATTTAACTCCTCGCTCGAAAAATGGAAACTTAGCAGTGCATTGCAAGGAACAACGATCTCCCTCGATAATTGTGGGATGGGGACTTCGAATTATGACAAAACCCTCAACGCTTGGATGGCGCTAGGGGATAAGTGTCCGATCAAAATACAGCTCGGCGCTACGGGTTTGCGATATACTGCGGAAGCAGATGCTGCACGCAATTTTTTGGGACCTTCGGGCGATGGTCAAAAACATTGGACGATAGCGGGGGATATTAAAGAATCTGGCAATAAGACATTGAAATTGAAAGAACATGAGGTGATTATCAATTTGGGATCAGACTTTACGATTACTGCGGAGGTAAGCCCTGTTGATAAGCAGGGGGCAATCAATTGGGCTTTAGATAAAGTGCATGATCCTAAGATTGTCACTCTACAGACAGAATCTGGAACAACCTATGAGCAATCTAAAACGAATGTGATTAAGGGGAATTCTATCGGCTGGTGTTACCTCAGAGCAACGCTAGGGAGCGATGATCGGGTATATGACGATCTCTTTATTAGAGTTCTAAAATTTATAAAAGAGCTCAAGTTTACGAGAGCGGAGTACGAAATCCCTGTTAATTCACAATTTGCACTCGCGGATGAGCTTACTATCTTGCCTGTTGATGCTACGATTAAGCGCCTCAAATGGGAGGTTATGCAAGGTTCGGTGATCACAATTGATAAATCGGGACTTATTACAGCGGGTGCGGCAGAAGGCGATGCTAAGGTAAAGGTCTCGGCTCTAGATGGCTCGGGGATTGTAAAGGAAATTACTATCAAGGTAAGGAATGTAAAAGCCACTGCGATAGAGATAGAACCTGAGGAACTCTCTTTGAAGGTAGGCGATAAGACTACCCTCAATCTCATCTTTACACCAACGAATACGACGGACAAAACGGGTGTAGTATGGACCTGCAAAGATCCCTCTTACCTGAATGTGGATGCGAATAGTGGGAAAATCGAGGCTCTAGCTGCAGGTGTTGGAAAAACGACAGATGTTACTGCTACCTACAAAGGGGGATTAAAGGCTACATGTCATGTCCGTATACAACCCGATAATGCGAAGTTACCTACAGGTTTGACTCTCTCCCCCACAACATTGGAAATTAATGTAGGCGAGGAACATAAAATCGAAGCTACAATTATTCCTTCGGATGCTGAGGTGCAAGATGTTCTATGGTTTGTCCCCGTGGAAGCTCGGGAATATGTCTCAGTAAAGAAAGGTGTGGTAAAAGGACTGAAGCCAACTCCAATTCCTGTTACCATCACGGCGAAGGCTGCAGGGAATATTGTGATTTTCGAGAATTGCCGAATTACGGTGAAAGAGATCCCTGTTACTGCATTAGTCGTAGATTATCCAGTAGGGAAATCGGAGTTAGAGATCCCTTTGAATATCCCTACGGCTATTCCATGTCATCTAGAACCTTCGAATGCTTCGAATAAAAAGGTGACGTGGCAATCGGGCGATGTTTCCAAAATCGAAGTGGATGCTAGCGGTAGGTTAGTGGGTAAGACTGTGGGTTCTGAAATTATAGAGGTTACGGGCAAAGCTCTTGGTGGGCACAATATTACGGCGATTTGCAAGGTGCGTGTTGTAGACTATGTTGCTCCTACAAAATTGAAGTTACCTGCTACGATCTCCCTCAACCCTGGAGAGAAGAAGAAACTTGCGGTAGAATTCGAGCCTTTGACTGCAACTGATAGAACCCTCGAATGGGAAACGGACGATGAGCAGATTGCAAAGGTCGTAGCAGGGCAAGTCGAAGCCATACAGGCTGGCGATACCGATATAACCGTTCGTTTAGCATCTAATCATAATATCAAGGCAAAGTGTAGAGTAAAAGTCTTACCGCGCATTACTGCTACGGGGATAGAACTCATCCCTACCTTAAAGCTCGGGGTGGGGGCTACGCATACCTTCATTGCGAAAGTTTTGCCACAAGGTGCTACAGACCAAGAGCTCACTTGGAAGGTTACCGAGGGGCTCGATACGAAAGTGGAATTTGATAAACTAACCAAGATCATCAAGGCAAAACAACCTGGAACAGCAAAAGTTGTAGTTACTCTCAAGAGTAAACCTACTATCACGGCAACTTGCGTCGTAACGGTTGATAATAAGCGTTTGGTGACGGGTGAGATAAAATTCGAAAAAGATCAGTATGAAGTAAGAGAGGGCGAAACGGTAGAAGCAAAACTCCTCTATACCCCAACGGAGGCGAACTTCCTCCCGATTACATATACTGTAGGTAGTGCTGAGATAGAAGTAAGACCTGCTGCACAATACGGTTTTGCTGAGATTCGCGGTGTAAAAGTAACTACAGCGCCCGTACAGGTAACAGGGAATCTGGCAGAACCTACTAAGACCTTTACTACGAAAGTAATTGTGAAAGCTAATAATGTAACACCTCCTCCAACACTTCCGCTCACTTCGTTTGATGTGATTTCGCCAGTAAAAGTGCTTAAAGGAGGTACGGCGGTAATTAAATTGACGTATGCTCCAGCCAATGCGGATCTTTCGCGCTTAGAATGGACAGTGATAGAGAATCCTACTAAATGCACAGTCTCGCAGGAAGGAATTGTTGAGGGACTTGAGGAGGGGAGTGCGAAAGTGCGCGTACATTACGATAATCTCGCAGACAAGGAGGTTGATGTCATAGTGTTACCAGCGAATGGTGGCGGGGGTATTACGCCTCCTACACCACCTCTAACGGGCTATACTGCTCCTAAAGAGATCTCCGTAGTAGAAGGTGGCAATACTCTTATTCAGCTCACCGATCTACAGCCGAATGCTAGTGCAGACCTTTCGGTTTTACAATGGACTACGGAGGGATTAGGCTTCTGTACTGTAGATAATACGGGCTTTGTAAGAGGTATGAGCGTTGGAGTCGAAAAAGTTAAGATACATCACCCTAGCATTACACCTGATAAGGAGGTTATCGTTAGGGTGCTCCCTGCAAATCAAAATAAACCGGCTCTGTTAAGTTATACTGCCCCTAAAGAAGTGGTGGTCGTAAAGGATTATACAACTACCATTGTTTTGACAGATTTGAATCCTGCTGACCCAGATCTCTCAGCATTGATCTGGACTACAGAAGGTCTTGGGAAGTGCGAAGTGGTTGCTGGTGTAGTAAAGGGCAAAGAAGTTGGAGAGGAGTATGTTTATATTGACGGAGTTGGGGCACGGCAAATGGTCAAAGTGAAGGTGGTTCCTGCTAATGGCGGTTCGCAGCAGGAGCTCGTCCCATTACAAGATTTCTGGGTATTGAACACCGATCAATATGTAGTCCTGAACAACACCTCTTACGTACAACTTCGTCTCATTCCTACCAATGCCGATATAAGTCCGCTCACTTGGATATCGGACGATGAGAGTATCTGTAAGGTAGAAAAGGGTATTATCAAGGGTGTTGGCTTGGGTTCGACTCGCATAACGGTGGAAGACCCAGGTTCGAAGGCAAGACAATACGTCATGGTACATGTTGTTGCGGCTACTACGGATATAGAAGATATTGTATTGGCTAAGCTGGAGGTAGGTCCGAACCCATTCTCCTCTCTCTTGCGTATTGTGAGCCCTGAACCGATAAATGCAAAATACGAATTGTTGAATTCGTTTGGACAAATAGTACGTCGAGGCGATTTTAAGGAAACTGAGTTGCAGATCGAGACGGAAACCTTACCAGCTGGGTTCTATATCTTACGTTTGACAACTGACGATGGCTTTAGCAAGATCTTTAAGGTAGTAAAGCAATAGAAAAGATTTAATCTTGCTATTATACAAGAGAGGAGAGCCATTCCCTATAGGAGGTTCTCCTCTCTTTTGTGAAAAAAAAGTGGTAGGAAATAAGATCTCGTATTTTCCGTTGGCTCTAAAAAGCAGAAAACTTGAGGAGGTTTGAACTAATGTTTGAGAGAAGGTTTATTCTCTTCTTGGACCATGAAATCGCCAGAATCTTTTATTAAAGTAAGAAGTGCTTCGATCGCCTCGCCCTCGGGGATGTTCCGTTTTACAATCTTACCACGCCGATAGAGTGTTATCTTTCCTGGTCCTGCTCCTACATAACCATAGTCTGCATCGCCCATCTCTCCTGGTCCATTGACGATACACCCCATCACCGCGATCTTCAGGTGTCGTAAATGTTCAGTCGCCCTGCGTACCTTTTCGAAGGTGCTCTGGAGATCGAAAAGAGTGCGTCCACACCCCGGGCAAGCCACAAACTCAGCCTTCGTACGGCGGAGACCTAAAGACTGTAAAACCATAAATGCTGCTCTTTTTGCCTCTTCAAAGTGTGCACCTTCGATCATGATGCCGTTCCCATAATCGTCCAATAGGGGAGTACCATAATCTACTCCCATGGCTACAAGTAGTTCGTCTCCTTCTAGTTCTGCTAACTGCGGTTGCCAAAATGCGACGCTATAGTGTACATTTTCGTACAGTGTGCGGTTTCCTACCAAACGAAAGGCTGCTGGACCTTTAGTCTCGCTCCGCACTAGGATAACTCGTTTATGATCGCTAGGATACAAGAGCTTAGCATGCTGGATATTGAACATCTCGGGCGGAACGATACCAACAGACCATTTCTTGTCAACGGATACATAGAGTTCCTCTATTTCCTCTTCTTTTAAGAAATAGGGGCTGAGTTCGCTAGGTAGTGTGTCTAGATCCACATATTCCGAGCAAAGTACCCCATCAACCGACTCTACGGTGTGTTCCCACTTCCCCTCTTCACTTTTGTTAAAGCCAAGAAGACGGAGCGCTTCTTCGGAGATCTCCATAATCTCGTCCTCGTATTTATAGAGAAAGGTCGGATATTTTGCAAAAACTAAACCCTTCGAAAACTCGCGTAGTGCTGGATGCACATTGCGTTTAAGACGTACTGGTGGATCGTAGTATTTTATATGTTTGTGTCTCGGTGTTCTGCGAGCTGAAGGGAAGGGTTCGATCTCTTTTATATACGCACGCAATAACTGCCCAAATTTTATCTCTGCTACAGGATCCTCGGTTAGTGAAACTCGTATCGTATGCCCTATTCCATCTACTAATAGTGCTCCTATTCCAATGGCCGATTTGATGCGTGCCTCTTCTCCTGCCCCCGCTTCTGTAACACCAAGATGAAGCATGATGTAGCCACATTTGAGCTCGAGAATACGCTTCCGGAGCAAGCGGTTGGCAAAGACCATTTGTTGTACATCGCTCGCTTTCAATGAAATTAATGTGTGGGCTTGAAAATTTTTCTCGCATGCGAATTCGAGAAACTCTATCGCAGACTCCACCATACCTAAGCTCCCAGCTCCATACTTTGCAACTATGCGAGGCGATAACGAACCATGATTCACGCCGATCCGAAGGTAATGTTCCCTAAATCGCAATTTTAGTACATCAATGAGTTTACCAAAAACTTTGCGAGCTTGAGCTTTAATCTCTAGTTCTTCTGCTACATTTTTAGGAATATTCGGGTTGATATAGTTCCCAGGATTGATCCGTACTGCGGTGACATATCGTGCTGCAATCAGCGCAGCCTCTGGCGAGAAATGTATATCTGCTACGATCGGACGTAAGGGGTAGTCCCTCTTCCCTCGAATCTTATAGTAACGTTTAGTGATCTCCGCCAGAGCCTCGGCGTCTTTTATAGTCGGTACGGTAACCCGTATAGCTTCGGCTCCTGCTTTACTCAGACGTATTAGTTCAGCTACGGTTCCCTCAATATCGAGGGCTCTTGTTGTGGTCATCGTCTGAACAGGAAGATCTTTTCTCATGAAGACTGCGAGTTGTTTTCGTATAGACCTGTTCACTTTTCTCATAGTTTAGAATGCTAGTAGCTCTTTTAATATGAGTAATATAGCACGTTGGATACTATGTGTAATATTCCCTTCCCTGTCTTGGTTGAGCATAAAATGTACCACTTGCGTCTTTGTTTCCGTTGCCAGCCCGATATATACCTCGCCTGTATATAAACCATGGTGTCCATCTTCGAACTCCATGTAACCTGTAGTCGCCAGTCCATAGGTAGTACCAAACTTAGTACGTATTTCCTCTGCCATACATCGTGCTACAGGTTCACTTACGGCAGTGTACTCTGTTATCAATCTAGGTGCAATCTTAAGTTCTTGCTCCTTTATCGCATCCGTATAGGCACACAAACCGCCCCGATATACTTGCGAAGCTCCTGAGACTGCAACGATATACCCAGAAAGCCCTCCGCCAGTGCAGCTTTCTGCTACCGAGAGGGTTTGTGCTTTTGCTGCAAGGCGCTCAATAACGTATGCAACTAGACTACCCTCTGTCTCTAGATATTCTATATCAGCTAAGTGCTTATAAAGCTTTTCGATATGTCGAGTGGCGATCGTATTGCTAGTATACTCTGGGTTGTAACTAATACGTAAACAAACGATACCTGGCGATGGTAAGAAAGCCAAACTCATCCCCTCGGGACGTGTTCTGTTCCATTCCTCTAAACGATCTGCAAGGAGCGACTCTGCTACCCCAAAAACGTAGATCTGCTTACGAATTACGGGCGAATTCTCCAAACGTAGTAATAGGGGTTTGAGTTCGGTCATAAATATACCACGCATCTCCGAAGGGACTCCAGGTAAGCTCACCAGTATACCTCCTTCGTACAAATAGGCCGTGCCGGGAGCCATACCAAAAGCATTGGGTAATACTTTAGCTTGACTCGGAATACGAGCTTGCATCCTATTAGCGTCAGTAAGGGGGAGATTGCGTTCCTCGAGCAATCGTTCTATGTGTTCAAGTGTCCTCACATCTTCGATCCATTCATCCCCAAAGAGCTCTAGTAATACCTCTTTAGTAAAATCATCCGGCGTAGGTCCTAAACCCCCCGTTACTACGACAAGTTCACTCATTCCCATAGCTTGCAAAAACTGCTCGCGCATTAGGTCGTAATCGTCAGGGATCATTACACATAAACAAACCTCGTAGCCCAACGAATCTAGTTCGGCGGAGAGGTAGTGTATATTGATATCGTGCACAAAACCTGTCGTGAGTTCCGTACCCACGGCAACTATAGCGGCTCTTTTCATATTATACTCTTAAGCTGTTTGAGATTTGTTAACATGCCCTCTACCCGATCTAGAGGTAGCATATTGGCTCCGTCCGAGAGTGCCTCGGAAGGCTTGGGATGTGTTTCGAAAAAGATCCCATCTACGCCGGCAGCTACTCCTAAACGTGCCATGTATTCTATAAGAGCAGGACGACCTCCGCTCACACCACTAACTTGATTGGGCTCTTGGAGCGAATGGGTTATATCCAATATTACAGGACAGCCTGTAGCTTGCATAGTAGGAATGCCTCGAAAATCTACTACAAGATCGGAGTAACCAAACATTGTTCCTCGCTCGGTAAGTAGTAATTGTTCGTTCCCTACAGCATGAATCTTCTTTACGACAAAACGCATAGCGTCGGGGGCAAGGAATTGTCCTTTTTTGATGTTTATAATCTTCCCTGTCCTCCCTGCGGCTTGCAATAAATCGGTCTGCCGACACAAGAATGCGGGGATCTGCAAGATATCCACTACCGAGGCAGCCATCTCTACCTCTGCAATATCATGTACATCTGTAATTAGTGGCACATCAAATTCACGCTTTACGTCCTCTAATATACGGAGTGCTTCTTCATCTCCTACCCCAGTAAATGAATCAACACGCGAACGATTAGCCTTACGGTATGATGCTTTGAATACTAAGGGGAGGTGGAGTTTCTCACATAAAAATACGAGCCTCTCTGCCGTCTGAAATGTAATTTGTCGATTCTCTACTACACACGGCCCAGCAAGAAACAAGAGTTCGTGTCCAGTAAAATATCTCAATTGAGGGATAGCTCTTATAATATTCGCCTTTTCCATTTTATTTCAAAAAAATCTGGGAAGTTGCTATACAACAAATTTCGTTATTTCTAGGCAAAAGTTACGAAGTATGTGCCTAGTCGGCGTAGTACAAAACTTCACGTTGCACTGCGTACAGTGCTAGCTGCGCCTGACTATAAGTCTACGCCATTTAGCTTGCGTGATAGTGTGGGACGCTATTTCTTCTAGTCCTAGCAGAATACTATAGTTCGTAAGGTTGCTTGCGACATTCTATCTGTAAACTCAAATCAATAATTCGTTATACCTTTGCTGTCGGAGAAATGGCAGAGTGGTCGAATGCGGCGGTCTTGAAAACCGTTGTACGGCAACGTACCGGGGGTTCGAATCCCTCTTTCTCCGCAAAGAAGGGTGTAGATCAACAAGTTATGTGATTTGCACCCTTTTGTTATACAAAAAAATGACAGGCATAGAACCAATACGCAGACTGTCTCCTATTTGAAAGTTCTGCTTATACTCGAATCAAAACTTTCTCTCTTCTTGAGATAACCTTGAGAATTTAGATCGAATGAGAAAGGCATAATTATCTTTTCATAAATATTGTTGTCCGGTAAAACCAGAGATAGTATTTTTTTAGAGCACACAACTCCTGATCGCACTGTTAAAAAAGTGCGATCTCATTGGGTTTTGGTGTATTTGGTGTTAATCTAGGTTCTAATTTTCTTCCAATTCAGGCATTGATCGATTTGAACTAGAAAAGAGTTGTCTAAATGTTTCAGACGGTCTTCTATAATTATTTCTGCAAAACTCAATTTCTTTTCGCCGCGCATTGTCATACATAGTAAAGTCTATTTCACTGATTTACACCATTAAGTTAATATAAATCAGCGACTTATACAAGTTTTATTGTGCAACAAGCTCACTTAAGCCCCCTTGTGGGGCGAGTATCTCTAGCACGGTGGTGGAAACCCCGTGCGTTCTTCGCAGACGATGGTAGCCGCCGTTTGGGGGTTGTATAGGATTTCTAGAATAGCGTTTTGTCGTATTTAATGTAATATTGTTCTTTACAGAACAATGCGGAGGGTGAATAACCCTCCGTTAAGATAAACCTGCACGCTGAGCGCGCAGGGACTCAAAAAAACTGAAATGCCAAGGTCATTAATTCAGATATATGTGCATGTAATCTTTCATGTAAATGGAGCTGCGGTTATAATTCGAAAAGAGGACTATAGACATTTGTTCGCTTACTTGGCAACAATTTTAAGAGAGCGCGATTGTCTCCCTCTTAAGATAAATGGCGTAGAAGACCATGTACATCTCTTATTTTCAATTTCACGGGTTTGTAGTATTTCTGAAATTGTACGCGATTTAAAGAAATACAGCACACTCTTTTTACGACAAGTAGATCCGCATTACTATTGTTTTTCGTGGCAAAGAGGATATGGTGCTTTTTCAGTATCTCCGAATGCATTAGATGCAACCCTACAATATATTGAGAAGCAAGAAGAGCATCATAAAATTAAAACCTATAGGGATGAATTCATGGCAATCTTGGATGAATATCAAATTCCATACGATTCTAAATACCTCTTAGAGGATGATTAATGTTTTTCCTTTTTCGTGGGGGTGAAACCTCCACGTTAAGATTAGCGGCGGGTTGCCCACCCGCCGTTGGGGTTGTATAGGATACTGTGGCAATCTGTGTTGCACTCGCAACGCATGCGGAGGGTGAATAACCCTCCGTTAAGATAAACCTGCACGCC
>CBDEMG010000021.1:0-2941 GCA_965240855.1 uncultured Bacteroidia bacterium
CTAAGCTAGATAATTGATTACGATAGCAATATAATTTGGTCAAGTTCACATTCTGACTCACATCTAATGCAATGAGATTCTTGCCATTACCATAACAAGTAAACTGATCGATTGCGCCATATACCCTAATCTTCGTACCAGTCGCTTTGTATTTAGGTTGCATGTCATAGCTCTGCAAAGAGCTAGGCGCGTCCTCTTCTCTCTCTCCCTCTACGCCCTCAACCTTTACCTTCACCCCTGAGGTAGACGCAGCAAAATCCAACTTAATCTCCTCGCCCTGCTTTACGGTAAGGATAATACATTTACTCATATCTACTCCACTACCTTGGGCATATACCGTACGTAAGCCAAAGATTAAGCACACAAGAGTGCTTAGAACCCAAAAAACAATCCTTTTCATCTAATTATCAATAAGTTAGTTTAATAACCAAATATAAAAAAAAACTAATAATACAATCAAACTTTTAATCAAAGACACAATTTATATACTTTCCACAGAGGCGGTACGGGGCTAGCTATACCCTCTCTTGGCATAAAATCCCTCATACTCCCAGTAACCGCTTTGCGCACTCACCGCCCCTCCGGCGTTAGGAGCGCTTGTCGCGAGCATGCCCTCTGCTAAGATCTTGTCGCTAACAATGGCGTACACAAAAGACTGAAGAAAAAGATGAATCTCCCTATTTTATGTGATATATAACCCAAATTTTGCCTTTAATCTCCATTCTGCGTCCATCACAATTTTCAATTATTGACTATACAATGATCTAATAATTAGATATTTAACTTACGAATTTTAGTAACATCAATGAAATTTATTCCGTATCTTAGGGCAAAAATAAATAGGAACAATCATGAAAAAGATTTTACTTCTGGGAGCGCTCCTTGTAGCGTTGTGGTTTGCGAACGCATTATATGCGCAGGACAAGCCCTTTATTACCAAATGGCGAGGAACAAAAGATCAAATGCTTCACATTCCGATCCGCGGAAAAGACTTCAAGTTGGTGATTAAAGATACTAGCGGCACTCTTCTCAAAGAAGAGGCTTCTCTTACTCTCGAGGGGAGTACTTGTTATAAGTATACTCCTTCAGAGGACGGCGATCTCTTCATAGAGGCAGGACCTAAGGGAGTATCGCATATACAGTTTATGTCTCCTGTCGCCTCAGATGGAAGTTCCGAACGCTTACTCACTGTTGAGCAGTTTGGAGATGTCGCTTGGACACAAATGACACAGGCTTTTTATCGTTGTCCCTATCTTCAATTTTCTCCCAAAGTAGATATACCAGACCTGAGCAAAGTAACCAATATGGATGAAATGTTCTGGCGTTGTGAAACTTTTAATCACGATATCAGCGGGTGGGATGTAAGCAATGTAGAATCTATGGGTGGCATGTTCGAACACGCTGAAGCTTTTAATCAGGATCTCGGAAAATGGAAACTGAAAAAATGCTCCTATCTCGGATTACAATTTTGTGGAATGGATGTAGAGAACTATTCCAAGACTCTAGAAGGGTGGGCTGCACAGGAGGATATCTGCGAGAATATGACTTTGTCTGCTGACAAATTACATTACTACACACTTATAAAACCAAAACGTACGAAACTCATCAAAGAAAAACATTGGAATATTCGGGGCGATATGGCAGAAGTGAAAGACTACAATCTTAACATTGGTGGCGTCCAATTGACCTCCGATAATATTCTTACTTTCCATGAGGAGCTCTCCGATATTGGTGTCCTAAAGAGTGGAAATGTCAGCGTAACACTTGAAAAGGGGATGCCCATTCTGAAATTTGAGAATATCGAGCTCGCTAATTCCCGACACATATACATGATAGCTAGTTATCGTGATGATATTTCCAACACATTTCAATTGCAGGGCACGAATAAAATTTTGTTCGACAACTACGTTTCGCTACTGACAAGAAAAGGAGCTATTGTAGGGCGCAATACTGACGATAAATTGCTGGTGCAGGGAAATGTCTGGTTCAATTCTTCTATTCGCAATTGCACATTAGAAGTTGAAAAAGAACTTGGTGGAAATGGAAAAGAAATTGAAATAGAAGATGCGATCGTAAAAGCTCAAACTGTTACAGACGTAATACTTAAGCTAAAGAATTGCATTGTACTCCAGCCCGAAGGAGCTCGCTACGATGAATCTAAAAAGGAAGTGATCGATGGAGACGGGAAACTAGCACAGAATGTGGTAATCGCTAGCAAAGCCTCTAGTGTTAGTCTCACTCCTATGCGAAAAGATCTTGAAGTGAATGCCCAACTCCAACTCACAGCTACAGTACTACCAGATAATACTTTCAATAAAGAATTAGAGTGGTTTAGCGATAAACCGCAGTTTGCTTCTGTCGATCAGAATGGATTGGTCACGGGCAATGCCGTAGGTACGAGTGTCATCACTGTGAAAACTAAAGATGGCGGCTTTACTGAAAACTGCGAGGTAACTGTTATTCCCGCCACAGCTGTAGAAGATGCTGCTTTCATGTCTGTTGTAGTTAAGCCCAATCCTTTTAAAGATGTACTACGGATCTCCAACGAAACATTGCTCGGGAAATATGTATTACTGAATGCCCAAGGAATGGAAGTGCGCCGTGGTGAGTTGGAAATGATTGAATCTCAAATCAATACTGCAGACCTACCTACTGGTATCTATCTCTTGCAATTGATTGCAGAAGGAGGAGCAAGAAAAACATATCGGATTGTAAAACAGTAATTATAATCGATAGTAGCTCTCCCCCTCCCTCTCAAAATATAATTAAGAATTAACGGACATCACTACCTAGTGGTGTCCGTTTTTTATACACATTCCCCATCACAAGCAACTCCTTACATACTTTTTTCAGACACCTAACGCACAAAAATTGTAGTATTTTTGAACGTGATACAACACCGCCCTAATTCATGAACTATCTGCAAAGCTATCTGGCACGA
>CBDEMG010000022.1:0-26423 GCA_965240855.1 uncultured Bacteroidia bacterium
AGGACGGCTGAGAAAGAGATATTTAAAGCGTTCCGTTAGTGATGCTATATAGCGCGTTTTGTCTATATACAGAAGCTCTTTCTTGCGTATATCTTCGAAGGTTTGCACTCCGACGGGGAGTACGCGAGGTGTTTCCATAATAAAATATTCGTTGATCTGTACAAAGTTAGGATGTTTCTACGATGAGTATATAAAAAACGACTTATCCTAGGTTAGGACAAGTCGTTTTGGATATACAAATACTACAAGTTTTAGCTTTGCAAGAAGAATACTACAGGGATTGTATAACCTACTCTAGCAGGTTTACCGCGCTGTTTACCAGGTGTCCATTTTGGGCTAGATTTAACAACACGAACTGCCTCCTTATCTAGGATGGGGTCAACACTTCGTACAACTTTTACGCGTCCCACAGAGCCATCGGGCTCTACAACAAAGGCTACTTGTACTTTACCTTGTATTCCTACCTCGGCTGCTGCTTCAGGGTAGCGTGTATTTTCTTTCACATATTGGCGAAATGCTTCGAGTCCACCACCTCGGAAGCTTGGCATCTCCTCTACAAAGAAGAAGACTTCCTCCTCCTCAACCTCTTCTTCCTGTACAGGTTCTTGGTAGTCGTATATATCGACGGACGTCCCTTCATTGAGCTCAGTATTGAAGGGATCGAAATCGTCATTAAGGTTAACCTCGCGATCTACAAGGTTAATGCGTGAGATAATCTTTGGTGCCTCAGGTGGTGCTAAAACTGGTTTTTGCTCCTCTTGCTGCGTCATCGGAATCTCCTCTTGTTCCACTATAACGACAGCTTGGTTTGTAATATCCTGGTCGTATTCGTATCGGCTTTGCCAGTTGAAAAAGATCAAACATACCAACAAGGCTATATTCAGTCCCCCCAAGAAAAATATTCCTTTGTAGTACTGCAGATCAGCTTTCGCTGTTTTCTTTATTTCCATCCTGTGCAGTTTGTATTAGTTTTCTCTACTTGCTTGGCACACATTTTCAACACCAAAAATACATAATTTTTTCGCATTGAGTGGCTTGGATTCAGTATATTCCTAAATACAAAGATTTTTATAAAAAGTGCTAAATTGCAAGATAAAAGAATGTCAAACGGGTGTGAAAATATTTTTTGGGAAGAAATGAAAGCATTGTCAAATCTCGAACCTAAATCTCTGTGGGAGCATTTTATGGCACTTTGTGAGATCCCGCGTGCTTCCAAGCATGAGGAGCAGGTAAGTGCCTATCTTCAAAAACTGGGCGAAGAACTCGGGATTGAGACGCATCGTGATGCAGTGGGGAATATCTTGATGCGTAAACCTGCTACAAAGGGTATGGAGGCTAGGAGCTCTATCGTACTACAGAGTCATATGGATATGGTGTGCGAGAAGAATTCAGATTTCGTGCACGATTTTATGCGCGACCCCATACACCCCTATATTGATGGCAATTGGGTACGAGCTCGAGGAACAACTCTCGGTGCGGATGATGGAATCGGGTGTGCAGCGCAGCTAGCGGTGCTCACCGATCCCAGTGTGGAGCATGGTCCTATTGAGTGTCTTTTTACAGTGGATGAAGAAACAGGACTCACGGGTGCTTTCGCACTCGAAGCGAATTTCTTTCAAAGTCAAATCTTGTTGAATCTCGATTCGGAGGACGAGGGAGAACTATTTATAGGTTGTGCTGGCGGCGTGGATACTGTGGGGAATTTTAATTTTCGTGAGGAGAGCGTTGCGCCCGATTATAAGTTCTTTAAAATCTCTGTTGCGGGGCTCACGGGTGGTCACTCGGGCGATGATATCAATAAAGGGTATGCTAATTCGATAAAACTACTTACGCGTATACTCCTACACCTTGAACGCGAGATGCCTCTTCAGATCGCAAATTTCGAGGGTGGAAATCTGCGCAATGCTATACCTCGCGAGGCTAGTGCTGTATTAGGAATCCCGCCTGATGATGTCGCACGTATGAAGGAATTTGTCGCAGCATTTGGCAACGAATTAAAGCAGGAATATAGGAGTACAGAACCTAATATAGTCTTCGAAATAGTAGAGTATGATACGCCACGTGCTGTAATGATGAATACGGACAAACTCCGTCTCCTTCATATCCTCTATACTTTGCCTAGTGGGGTAATAGAGATGAGCCGCGAGATACCTGGTTTGGTCGAAACCTCTACCAATCTTGCTTCGGTTAAGCGTACAGAGGAGCATGTGTTGGAGATCGCTACCAGTCAGCGGAGTTCGGTCGACTCAGCCAAACAGTATGTCTCCACGGCTGTGGAGAGTGCACTATTGCTTGCTGGATGCTCGGCAATACATTCGGATGGGTATCCTGGCTGGGCATCTAACCCCGATTCTCAGATATTGCAGATTGCCCAAAAAGCGTATACCAAGTTGTTTAATACCCAACCTATAGTTCGTGCTATACATGCGGGTTTGGAGTGTGGTCTCTTTTTAGAAAAGTATCCGAGACTCGATATGATCTCTTTTGGTCCGACGATACGAGGTGTGCATTCGCCAGACGAACGCTTAGATATACCATCAACAAAGAAATTCTGGGATTTTTTATTGGAGATTCTTCGTAACGCACCGCAGAAAAACTAGCATCTTGTTCCGTATTGTTTGGTCTGGACTACGCTACAGCAGCGCGAACTCTCCTAACGAAGTATTGATTTAATAGCAATCTACATCTACACTGAGGCGGATGTGTGGGTATTCCATGCGGAAGAATTGAATAATTTCGTTTAACTCCTTTTTGTTTGAAACCAGACTCTTGTTGCTAATTTTGAGAACGAATTGTCGCAAATAACGTCCTTTGATGAATGCGATGAGGGGGATCATAGGACCAAAGATCTTGCAATGTAGATGGTTGACAAGAAGATCTCGCAGAATTTCGGAGGTTTTCGCTAGAAGTACTAGGTCGGTGTGCTCGAGAGTGATAATAATCAGACGAATGTAGGGTGGATAGAGTGTAATACTCCGTTCGTTGAGTTCGTTTTGATAGAAGGTGTGGTAGTCGTTCGTGCGAATCCATTCAAAGATAGGGAGATCGGGGGTAGTGGTTTGTATCATTACAATCCCTCGTTCTGTACGACGCCCTGCACGCCCCCCTACTTGCGACATGAGTTGAAAGGCACGTTCGTTAGCACGGAAATTCGGAAGCGCAAGTAGTCCATTGGCATCTAACACCCCGACTAGGTGTACCGAATTGAAATCCAACCCCTTAGCAACCATTTGCGTTCCGACAAGTACATCGATATCTCCCTCAGCAAAGCTGTGTAAAATGTCGTTAAGGGTTTCCTTGTGCGATGTCGTGTCAGTATCCAAACGTGCAATACGGAGCTCGGGGAAGAGAGCTCGTAGCTCGTCTTCGACTCTTTGTGTTCCTAAGCCTACGAGTTTGGGAATAGACGAGGCACAGGCAGGACAGCTTGTTGGCATAGGGGTGGCAAAACCGCAGTAGTGACATCGTAGCTGTTGCGAGTTGCGGTGATAAGTAAGTTTTACATCGCAATGCGGACATTCGGCTTCCCAACCACATTGAGTACAGAGTACATGCGGCGCAAAACCTCGGCGTTGTTGGAAAAGGATTACTTGTTTTTGTTGAGCTACTGTATTTCGAATCGCCTCGAGCATTTGATCGGAAAAATGCCCTTCGTATTCTTTCCGGTGGTATGCCTTTCGCATATCGATGATCTGGAATTCAGGCTGTTGAGCCTCACCAAACCGCTTACTGAGTGTAACAAACCCGTATTTACCACTCCGAGCATGAGTGTAGCTTTCTATTGAGGGCGTTGCAGAACCTAAAAGAACTTTTGCATTGTGTATTTGTGCTAGCATGATAGCAACATCCCTTGCTTGGTAGCGTGGAGAGGGGTTTTGTTGTTTAAAGGAGCTCTCGTGCTCCTCATCTACAATAATGAGTCCTAGATCGGTAAAAGGGAGGAAGAGACTCGAACGTACGCCTAGAACAAATTTTACAGATTCTGGCGTATAGCGCATATTCATATAGAGTTCGGTGCGTACTGCTTCGGAAAGACGACTATGGTATACGGCTACTTGATTACCAAAGTGCGCACGAATTCGAGTGATCATATATTCGGTAAGCGTTATTTCGGGTAGGAGGTAGAGTACCTGTCGTCCCTGTGCAAGGGTATCGCGAATGAGTTGGATGTATATTTCCGTTTTCCCACTGCCCGTAACCCCATGTAGGAGTGTTACATTATGGGAGAGCATAGAGGAGCGTATAGCTTGATATGCTTCTTGCTGTACAGGCGTAAATTCGAAAGCTTTTTCTTTTTCGAATTGCTTGGGAGAGATACGCGAGACCTCACGCACTTGAATTTCTAGATAGTTCGCTTTTATGAGGTTTGCGAATGCGGATGCCTGTACTGCGGCTTTTTCTTGCACTGTTTTGAGGTTCAGCCACTCGTCTAATGCGTGTTGTTTGCTTTGTAGTATGCCAATGATGGCTAGGAGTACGCGAATTTGTGCAGTCTTATTTTTAAGAGAATCGATAAGATTGAGTACCGCCTCTTGGGTGCAGTACTCGGCTGTAAGACGAACAAAGCGTTCGGTTTTTGGACGTGTGCGTTCGATCAAGTGATCTTGCACTTCAATGCACCGCAGATCTTGCAATTCTTTCAGTAAACGCGTGGAATTTTTGCCCCAGACAATTTTGTCTAGTTGATCGAGTGAGGGGAATTTTTTTTCTGCAATGAAATTGAGCATCCGTTGTTGAGGCTCAGTGAGCGACGGAAGAGGATCGGGGAGAGGCTCTACCAGCTGTACAAAGGATTTCCGTTCGAGTCGTAGACCTGCAGGGAGAGTGGTATGGAGTATTTCGAAGTGCGCGGCCAGATAATATTCTTTTAAAAACCACCAAAGTTCGATCTGGCGGGGTAGAAGTAGGGGAGTTGTATCCAATATTTCTAGCAAGGGTTGGATGCGTGCGAGATCGGGTGCTTTGTCGTGTATCTGGAGGATGATTCCCATATATTTTTGTTTTTTCACGGGTACGATGACACGCGAGCCACAAAATGCATGGATCTGGAGATGAGCTGGAATGGAGTAGGTGTAGAGTTGGTTGATGTGTATGGGGAGGACAACCTCTGCGTAGCGTTCCATAGAAGAGGATGTTTATTTTTTGTGCGCAATACTTTTGTAGAGAGCCTCTAGGATTTTGGCACGGAGTCGCATCGTATTGATTCGTGTATTATTCGAATCGGGGTAAGTACGGTTCGTGAGAATGATAACGAAGAAATCTTGTGCAGGATCGATCCACAAAATTGTTCCAGTGAAACCAATATGTCCGTAACTCTTAGGAGAGAGAACCTCTGATAGGTAGGAGGAGTTGCGCCGTTGTGGATTGGGTTTGTCAAAACCGTAGCCGCGATAGTTATTGCCAAATCTGTCGGGTGTTTGCGAAAATAGTTGTACCGTACTGGGAAGTAAGTAGCGCAATTTTGCATACTCGCCTCCACGTAGAAGCATAGCGGCATACTTAGCGAGGTCGTCGGCTGTTGAGAAGAGCCCTGCATGCCCTGCAACGCCTCCCATCATTGCTGCGGTCATATCGTGTACGTAGCCTCGAACTTCCGATTTCCGGAAAAAAAGATCGAATTCGCTCGGTGCACAGGCATCGCGCAATCCCTGTTTCCATGGTGTAAATCCAGTGCGCCACATACCGAGTGAGCGAGTATAGTAGTTGGCTAGAAGTTTGTCGAGAGGATATCCCTCTATTCGTTCAGCAATTTGCTGTAGGAGAATAAAGCTCCAGTCGCTATATAGGTAGACATCTTTGCGACCGAGAGGAGTCCTAGCAATCTCGTGCAGTATAGAGTCGCGCATACCAGTACGTCCCCAGAGCGTTCGCGCTACGGGAATAGAGAATTGTTCCGATGGCTCTTCGGCATAGTAATGTGCAGAGGGTATGCATAGGCGATTCATGTAGATCTTCCCACCCATAGCAATAGAGAAATCCTCGGTAGCACCGCGAGCAGTGACGCCAAGTCCAGGTTTGAGAGCCTCGAGCGTATTGATATAGAAGGGTTTCCAAGCTTTTAGTCCCGCGCGATGCAAGAGGAGTTTGGCAATAGGGATACGTGCGATGGGTGTGCCTTTATATTCAGGGAGATAGTAGGCAATAGTGCTATCGAGTACTACTTTTTTTTTTCCACAAGCCTCATAATAAGAGGTGTGGTTGCAGTGATTTTGGTAACGGAGGCGAGGTCGTAAATCGTGCTATCGGTTACGGGGGGGGCAAATTTTGAGTAGGAGGTCGCTCCCAAATTCTTGCGATAGAAGATTACACCCTTGTGGTATGCGAGAATTTGTATGCCAGGGTATGCAGCACTATCGATTCCGAGTTTTGCTAACGAGTCGGCTTGCGCAATAAAAAGAGCATTTGCCCCATATTGTGAGGGCGAGGTATATGCAACACGAACCCCGTCTGAGGTAAGAATTCCATCGCCAAACTTAAGATCTGGTGGTAGAGTGATCGGGAAAGTGCCTAGTGCAGGACGTGCACCGAATATAACTTGAGCGAGTGCATCCTGTGAGAACTCGGTATCGTCGTATGCATGAAGAACGGCAGCAAATTGGTTTAAGGGGAAGAATTTTGCTTGTACATAGGGAGTCCCAAGTACTAAAAGTATCGTAGGAATTTTATGTGCACAAGCCTTTGCGAAGGCGATTTGAGTACTGTTCAGTCCAAAATTTTTGGAAGGTGAGTAGCCTGTCGCACTCACCGCGATAATCAGTAGCGTTTTCTCTTTGGCGAGCAACGTAGCTTGAGCCTCAATTGAGCTTTTGCTAAAATTAGGGCTGAGTGCTTTTACTTCTGTATAGCGTTGTAGGTATCCTAGGAGTAGGTCATTTTTTTTAGGCAGAAAACTCACACAGCCGATTTTCTGCGATTCGAGAGTTAAGATGGGCAGAGTGTTGTTTGAATTTTGAAGGAGTGTGATAGATTCTTGTGCAATTTGTGCTCCTAAATCTTTGCGTTCTTGTTCTGTGGCGTTGTGTTGTTGTGCAGTTTCTTTTTCGTAGAGTTTTTGTTGCGATTGTTGCGCTCTATTGGTTATATATTTGGCTTGGAGGATTCGTCTTGTGCGTCTTGCGATCTCCTCTGCGGATATTTTTTTTTGTTTTACTGCATTTTGTATAGCCTTGATTCCAGCCGATACATTTTCTGGACAAAGCAAGATGTCGGCTCCTGCCAGATAGGCTTGTAGCGAAACTTCGTCGGGTTTGAGCTTTCCTGTAGCACCTTTCATGTTGAGCGCATCGGTGCAAACGAGTCCTTGAAATCCGAGCGAATCGCGTAGGAGAGTTGTCGTGACCGAATATTGTAAGCTTCCTGGGATACTGTCTGCCAATTTCAATCCAGGCAAAGCAATATGTGCAACCATGACCATCGAAAGCCCTTCGGCTGTCAGTTGACGAAAAGGCACGAGGTCGCATGTATCTAGTTGTGTATAGTTTGCTTTGATGATAGGGAGAGTATGGTGCGAATCGGTCGATGTGTTGCCATGTCCTGGAAAATGTTTTGCACAGGCAAGGAGTCCTTTAGCTTGCATTCCTGCCATGTAGGCAATGCCAAATTGTGAGACAGTAGTGGGATTATCTGAGAAACCGCGAATTCCAATAACGGGGTTCTTAGGATTCCGTTGTACATCTACGACAGGGGCAAAGTTGATATGTAATCCAATTTCTTGTAGCTCCTTCGCAATTTCTTCGCCCATACGATAGGCTAGTGTAGGCGAATTCGTTGCTGCCACTCCCATCGCTTTGGGGTAGGCTATGCCGTCACTCAAGCGCATATCTGTGCCCCATTCGGCATCGAGAGCAAGTAGGAGCGGGAGTTTGCTTTTACTTTGATAGGTAGTACAAAGCTCACGCATCTTTTCGCGCTTACCTTGGAGGAACATAACGCCGCCAATGTGCTTTTTCGTGATTAGGTAAGTTACATCGCGGTCTTCGTTCTTCTCTCCCTTGGCGTAACTCACAACCATGAATGCTTGCGCTATCTGCTCTTCAAGGCTAAGGGTAGATAGCACAGAATCGGCCCAGGAAGCAGCGCTGGAGTCTTGCAACCATGTGGGCGAGACGTGGGCGAAGAGTGGAATATGTGAAAGTAAAAAAAGCCCAACGAAAAGTATCCGCTGGGCTACAGTGCGATATGTAACGCTCATTACAAGCGATGTATTCTTTTTTTCTAAAACTAATTTTTTACGACAATAAAACGTAGGGCACTCATAAGGCTTTCCTTGTATGACTTCCCAATCGGGAGCGAGACACTCTTCCCCTCGTATTCGACTACAACGGCGTTATCTTCGATACTCTTGATTCGAGTAATATTGACGATATATGAACGGTGGATGCGACGGAACATACTGGGGGGCATATGTCCTTCAGTTGTTTTAAGGGTAAAGTGGAGAGTAAATTTCTCGTTGTCGGTAATAATTTTTACGTAGTTCTCCATAGACTCTATCCAAAGGATAGAATTGTAGGGGACGCGTATGAGCGAGGAGTTTTTTTTGAGGAAGAGCTCGCCCTCGTCGCCTGTTGGATGCATCCACTTCATAGCTTTGGAGACACCGCGGAAAAAGCGAGAATAGGTAATGGGCTTAAGTAGATAGTCAGTGGCTCCGAAATCGAAGGCTCGTACGGCATAGTTCTCCGAAGCCGAGATCATGATAACCTGTGGCGTTTCGTCTAGTGTATTCAAGAACTCGAAGCCATCCATATTCGGCAGCATCACGTCTAGGAAGACAAGATCGACGCCTCCCTCTCGTTTCAAGAAATTGAGAGCCTCGATAGGAGATTCGAATTCGCCCACTGACACGAGAACATCGGTCTGATTGATATATTCGTGTAGTATACGACGGCTCACGGGATCGTCGTCAATGATAATACAACGCATAATGCGAATAAGTTAATGGTTAAACAAACTAGGCGATTGATATGAGAAAAGAATAGCGCAGTCTCACGTTAAAAGTCTCGTGGAACTGCGCTAGAACTCTCCGAGCAGTGCGGACTTTAGTTGATCGCTTTTTTTAGTTCTGCCCCCACCTTGAATGAAATACTATTCGATTGAGGAATCTCGATCTTTTCGTGCGTTTTAGGATTTTGTCCTGTACGCGCTTTACGTACTGATACCTTGAAGGTTCCGAAGCCTACTAACTGTACAGTATCGCCGCTTGCTAGCGCCTCTTGTGTAACTTTCAGTAGTGCGTTCAACGCGCTTGCAGCATCTGCTTTGGTTAGTCCTGCCTCGTGTGCAATGGCATCTACCAACTGTGTCTTATTCATTGTGATTTCGCTTATTTTTTACGTACCATTGCAAAGGTAGAAATTGTTTTTTAACTACAGTACCGTAGAAGGCTGATTTCTACGCATATTTGCATACATTACCTACTTTGGGTTTCGTATGTTTGTGTATTTTCTGTACAAAAAATGTATCGCATCCTTGCGAATTGTAATAAATGTATAATTTTGTGCTGGGGTAAGTCTCATACGACCAGCTCCCTTGAATTTCCCCAGGGTCGGAAGGCAGCAAGGATAGAAGGTTGTAGCGGTGCGATGTGAGGAGCTTGCCCCTTTTTTTGTGCCCTAAAGTCCCAGTACTTATTTTTTCTTCCATACAATATATATTGTTTCCTCTGTTTATTTAGCGTAATTCCGTTGAGGTAGGGTCAAAAAAACGTTGTATTTGTTTCGAATAAAATCCCTGAAAAAAAACGGCTGGATATTTTTTTTGTAGTCTAAAGATTAGTGACTTTAGAGGAGGAGTTAAACAAAAATTTTCCTAATTCCCCACACATCTTTTGCATATATCGAACAGGGGGCTTAGCAGATGGCTGTGACTCGACAAGCGAGCCTTAGCAGGCAGCGTGCGGCGCAAAGCGATAATAAGATTTTTCATAGCGAACATTCCCATCCACAGCACGGGTTTCTACCACCATACTGTAAGGAATCCCCCGAGGGCATGTCAAAATCGATATAATCACATCCCAATCTATACAATATGCGTCAATAGCAACGGGCGAATCTCGGTTCGCTCCTACAATACTGATTATAAGGTTATTATTGTGTCATTAGTTTTTTTTTTACATTTGTTGATTGTTAAATCAATTGATAAATCTAATGAGACAAATTGTTTTTGCTTTTTTAAGCACCTTTTTGTGCTTGACCTTCGGTTTAGTACATGCACAAGTAGATATGAGTAAGTGCATTACCCTTACTGTAAAACAGGGAGCGACGATTAAGTTAGACTTTGCAGCTTCTACCTCGGGAGTAAAGGTAAAGGTTGAGGGCGTAAAGAATCCGAAAGAAGAGGACGCGCGTACCTATTTGCTTAATTCTGATGCACAACCTCAATACGAAGCGCAGGGTACGGAGATTAAGGTGTATGGCGCTATAGTCAACTTTTCTTGTCACAGTAATGAGGCGAATCTCACAGCCTTAGATTTGAGTCAGAATGTGAACTTGACCAAGTTATATTGCAATAATAATCAATTATCTAGCTTAGATGTGAGTAAGCAAGATAAGCTGATAAATTTGAATTGCGAAAATAATCAATTAACTAGCTTAGATGTGAGTAAGTTAGATAAGCTGATGTATTTCTTTTGCAATAAAAATCAATTAACTAGCTTAAATGTGAGTAAAAATGAACAGCTGGAGAGTTTGGAGTGCTCCGATAATCAGTTATCTAGCTTAGATGTGAGTAAGAATGGAAAACTGAAGATATTGAATTGCGGAAATAATCAGTTATCTAGCTTAAACGTGAGTGAGAATAAAAAGCTGGAGGATTTGAATTGCTCGGGCAATCGGTTATCTAGTTTGGATGTAAGTAAGAATGATAGGTTGGATGATTTGAATTGCTCTGGCAATCAATTATCTAATTTAGATATTGAACAGAATGTTAACCTGACAGTATTGAATTGCTCACGTAATCGATTATCTAGCATAGAAGTGAGTAAGAATCGTAAGCTGATGTCATTGACCTGCTCACATAATCAGTTATCTAGCATCGTTGTGAATACAAATTATAAGCTGGCTGATCTGAGTTGCGGGTATAATCAATTATCTGACATAGATGTGAGTAAAAATTATGAGCTGATATCACTTAATTGCTCAGATAATCCATTATCTAGCTTAAACGTGAGTGGAAATAAAAAGCTGATACAATTGTTTTGTGTTGATAATCCATTATCTAGCTTAGATTTGAGTGAGAATAAGCAATTAGAGAATATATGGCTTTATGGTAACAATTTCTCAACAAGCATACTCAATAGTATCTATTGTCAGCTCCCTGATCGAACAGGGCAAGATAAAGGATTTATTTACTCTGTAAATGAAAAAGGCGATGTAGATGCATTGCTTGCCAAATCTACTAGCAAATCTATAATCGAGCCTAAGAATTGGGCAATACAATATTGGCAGAGCGATGAAGATATAGAGGATATAACGGGTAACCATACATGTGGTTCTGCTTACGCACTCACTCTTGAACCAGCGGCAATGTCGAAATTCTTTCCTTACCAAGGCGGTGAATGGAAAACAACCGTAACGAGTGTGGGAAGTTGGAAGCTTGATGAAACTACGCCATTACCAGATTGGCTTAAGGTAGAGCCGAAACAAGGGAACACTGGGGCGCAAGTTACCATTACAGTGGTGTTACCCAACAAGAAAGACGAAGTGCGCCGCGGGGCAATAACTTTTGTACTTGCTAATGATGCTAAAACAAAACAAGTAGTGCTTCTAACACAAGAAAAACGCCCCGAGCAGTATATTACTGTTGATCCCCTTAACTATATCTTCCCCGCCGCAGGCGAAAAGAAGGAAAACTGCCTTACAGTAGAAAGCTCTGCGGCATGGACGCTCTCCTACAATGCCGATTGGTTGAAAGTAGAGCCTACTAAAGAAGGCGATGCAGGCGAAAAGAAACTAACCATTACGGCTGATCCCAATAGTAATAAGGATGTACGTACGGCTGAACTTACTTTTACACATAAAGACAATAAAGATAATAAGCAGGTAGTAACATTAAAGCAAGAAGGAAAACCAGCTGCAGTAGAAGAGGCTCTATTTGCAGATGTAACAGTTTCGCCTAATCCATTCCACAATCACTTGCGTATTGCGAATGGTAACCTAGAAGGCGAATATACTCTGTTGAATGCTCAAGGCGTAAAAGTAGCATCGGGAGTGTTAGAAGTTTCTGAAACAACTGTAAACACCTCGGAGCTTTCTGCAGGTATTTATCTCTTGCAATTGAACGCTAAGGGTGGTGCCACAAAGACGTATCGTGTGGTGAAATAAGAAATACGATTTTATAATCTACAAAAGCAGACATCTCTTATAAAAGGGGTGTCTGTTTTTTTTTCCTAACGCCAGAGCCTTAGCAGGCGGCGTATTTCGGTCCTAACGCTGGACGGGGTCTTAACAGATGGCATGCGGCGCAAAGCGGTTAGTGGGAGTATGGGGGAATTTTATGAGGGCATTGGGTTGATTTGTTGCCGTTAGTATTCTGGCGAAATGAGGAGCTCTTTCCACTCTCCGATATTTCGAGTTTTCTCGTTGAAGCTAACGCCTACGAGATGAATTGGGCGCTTACCGGCTCGAATTGAACGTAAGTAGCCCCGAGTCTTGATTTGCTCGATGGTCTGGTCGGCTGTGGCTTGAGTATTTACCTTAAACTCAAAGAGATAGATGTGCTTACGTGTTGAGATGATCATATCTATCCGTCCTGTGGCACAGACTACCTCGCTGGAAGCATAGGTATCTAACAATCGAAATACGACATATAGTACGGATTGGTAGTACTGTTCGCGGAGTGGGCGGCCAGTCTCGTCGTTTGGGATATTGCCGTATTGTATGCCTGCTAGAATTGTTTGTACGTGTTGCAATGCCGTAAGGAGATCGCCTCTATCGAGCTCTTCGTACAGATTAAGTATTTCAATATCGGTATTAGCACGCGTTAGACTCGAGTAGAGGGGGATAAGTTCGTGGAGGAATCCGAAGCGGACTTCTTCGTTCGGGTAGCCGAGTTGGAAGATTGTTGCCTTAGCGATGGTCTTTTTGATGGTTAGGTAGCCCGATTGAAAGAGGAGCGGGATGATTGAGTCTTTATCGTTGTAGCGAAAATCGAGCACCACCTGCGAGCCTATTTTGACATCGTTATCGAGGTCGGGGATGAAGACTTGCGTTTGCTTGAGATAGTTGACGAGGTAGGAGGGCGTGGCTGTCTCGAACCAGTAGTAGTCGTAAGATTTATCGGCCAGAACGTTTAAGAGACTGAAGGGGTTATAGACCTTTGCGCCGCAGCGGGAGAAGCTATAGCCGTCGTATTTCTTTTTGAGCGTTTTGCGAACCTTCGCTACGGAGCACTTCTGGACGAGTGCAAGTTCGTCTATCTCAGGAGAGAAATATTGCGTGAGTTCGTCTTCAGTAAAACCACAGATAGGCGCGTATGTATCTAGGAGGGTGATATCCTTCAGATTGTTCACGCCACTGAAGAGGGTGGTCTTGCTAAATTTAGTGATCCCTGTGAGGAAAGCAAAGCGAATGTAGCGATCGCAATTCTTGAGTACCTCATAGAAGGCTTTAAGGAGAGAACGATTCGCTTCGTTAAGCTCGATATTTGTTATTGTCTCTAGGAGGGGTTTGTCGTATTCATCGATGAGGATGACGACTTGTTTACCTTGTTCACGTGCGAGCGTCTTGATTAGATATATGAGTCGATCTTCGGGGTCTTCCGTTTCATGCATTACTCCGTACAAACGTTCGAATTCCTTAAGCTGCTCTTCGATTCTTCGTTTCAAAGTATTTGTATCGGCATAGTCTTTTGCATTAAAATCGAAATACAATACTGGGCAAGACTGCCATGGTTCGCGCTTTTGCTCCTTTGCGATCTTCTCCTCGCATTGTGCGATATAGAGACCATCGAAGAGCTCCTTTCGCCCCTCGAAATAGGCACGTAGCGTAGAGAGAAAGAGGCTTTTTCCGAAGCGGTGTGGTCGGCTGAGAAAGACACTTTTAAAGCCCGATGTTAGTAATTGTACTAGAAAGTTCGTCTTATCTACATAGCGTAACCTATTTTTGCGAATATCTTCGAAAGTCTGTATCCCTATGGGGAGTTGGGGTTCGTTCATGATGCGCTAGCTTGGTATATTCAAAGATACAGAAATCTTGTTCAGTATCTGCTTCTTTAGCCCCCGCGGGGTGGTGGTCTTTATGCTGGACGGGGTTCTTAGCAGACAGTAGACTTCGACAAGCGAATATAACGGATTTAATAAGCTGACAGGGTAAGTCCTGTCCCTAGTGGTGCGGCGGGTGGGCATCCCGCCGTTAAGATAAACGTGGAGGTTTCACCCCCCCCACACAAAAGCTATGCATTTGCAGTTCGTGCGCACCTTTGGTGTGCACATTTATTTTAGCGGAGGGTTGTTCATCCTCCGTATCGTTGCGTAAGCAACGATATATACATATTTCTGGTAGTGTCCTAAAAAGTGTGTAAGCTCCACTTTTTTCGTACCTTTTTCAAACTAAACTTTTCTTAAAATGGAACTCACACAAGCACAAATTTCGGAATTTATCAGCTGACATAACTCTGCACGGTTTAGATGAATTGTAGGGTATAATAAAAGACGAGTATAGAAAATCCCATACTCGTCTTTTTAGCGAAATGTGGTAATAATTTTACTTTCCTCGCAACCGTTTCATTGCTTCTTTCACAGCCTCAGCAAGTCCCGCTGCATTTTTACCACCCGCAGATGCAAGAAGTGCTTGACCTCCACCTCCACCACTAATGAGTTTCCCGACCTCTTTTACAATTTGCCCCGCGGCAGGTGCTCCTGCTTTATTAAAGGCGTCGTTCATACATACGAGTAGAAGTGGTTTATTCTCGAAGACAGAACCGAGTACCACCCCGACCTTTGGCGCGCGCGTAGTAAGATGCATACCTATTTCACGCAGCGCATCGGCATCAATTCCCTCTAGTGTAGCACTTATAAGGAGTGTATCCTCGCCCACTTTTTCCGCAGAGGCAAAGAGTTTATCTGCTATAGCGTTTAGTTCTGCTATTTTGTACTGCTCGAGTTTCTTACGGAGCATTGCATTTTCGTTATGGAGATGTTCTACAGCAGCTAATGGTTTACCTTGTGCATGTAGAAGTGCGTCGATGGAATCTAGCGTTTCATTCATTGCATAGTCGCGGTGTTCTGCAGCAGTTCCTACTATCGCTTCTATGCGTCGTATACCTGCAGCAATCGCACTCTCTGCGACAATACGGAAGAGTCCGATTTCACCAGTATTTGCTACATGCGTACCGCCACAAAGTTCTATCGATGGACCGAATTGCATGACACGAACAGTGTCGCCATATTTTTCGCCAAAAAGCGCCATAGCACCTAATTGTTGTGCTTCGTGAATAGGAACAGAGCGTCTCTCATTGCGTGTATAGCACATTCGCACGAGTTGGTTTACCTTTTCTTCGACAGTTCGAATCTCCTCGGTTGTCATTTTCTGAAAGTGCGAGAAGTCGAAACGTAGACGCGTTGGTTCTACCAACGAGCCGCGTTGCTCTACATGCGTTCCCAGCACTTGGCGCAGTGCGTAGTGTAAGAGGTGTGTTGCTGTATGATGAGCAGTGATATTTCGCCTGCGTTCGGCATCGACGTGTGCAATAAAATCTGCCGTAGGATATTCGGGGAGATGTTCAACGAGTAGTACGGGTAATCCATTCTCTTTTACACAATTAAGTACGGAAATCCGTTCGTTGGTGGATATGAGCGAACCAGTATCGCCTACTTGTCCACCTTGTTCGGCGTAGAAAGGAGATTTATCGAGCACTACTTGGAAAGTAGCTTCGCCCTTCTTGTTGGAGACTGTACGCATACGCAAGATATGTACGGGACTCTCGATGGAGTCGTAACCAAGAAATGTAGTATTCTCTCCTTCTCGTACAGTGTACCAGTCGCCTGTAACAGTCTCTGCAGCACTACGAGAGCGCGCTTTTTGTTCGGCCATACATCGTTCGAACTCGAGGTTATCCACGCTCATTTGTTGCTCGCGGAGCATAAGTTCGGTAAGATCGAGTGGGAAGCCGAAAGTATCATAGAGTTTGAAGGCCGTCTCGCCATCAAGTTTCTCTTTCTTATTTTTTTTGAGCACTTCGATTTTTTCCTCTAGTAATCGAATTCCTGCCTCGAGAGTGCGGAGGAAGGCTTGTTCTTCCTCACGGATCACATTTTCAATTAGCCGTTGTTGTGCTTTGAGCTCTGGGTAGTTCTCGCCCATTTGATGTATTAAGGTAGGTACGAGCTGGCAGATAAATGGCTCGCGAAAACCTAGGAAGGAGTAGCCGTAACGTACTGCACGGCGCAAAATTCGGCGAATGACATAACCTGCTTTATTATTCGAAGGGAGCTGTCCATCTGCAATCGAGAAGGCGACGGCTCGTAGGTGATCGGCTACTACTCGCAGAGCAACATCGCACTCTAGACTTGTCTTGTAGGTTACGCCCGAGAGATCAGAGATTTTTGTGATGAGGTCTTGAAAGATATCTGTGTCATAGTTGCTTTTTTTTCCTTGTAGCACGCGACAGAGACGTTCAAAGCCCATTCCAGTATCGACATTTTTTGCTGGTAGGGGTTCGAGACTACCATCAACCTTCCGGTTGTATTGCATAAAGACGAGATTCCAGATCTCGATAACTTCGGGATGATCCTTATTTACGAGTTCTCGCCCGGGTATTAGGGCTTGCTCTTGAGCACTCCGGAGATCGATATGGATTTCCGAACAGGGACCACAAGGACCAGTATCTCCCATCTCCCAAAAATTATCTTTTGCATTGCCATAGAGTACTCGTTCGGCAGGTACGTGCTCTAGCCAGTAGTTGCGCGCCTCCTCGTCTGCTCCGAGACCGAGTTTTTCTGAACCTTCGAAGACGGTGACGTATAGATGTTCTTTGTTGATCCCGAATCGTTCAGTGAGAAGTTCCCATGCCCATTCGATGATCTCTTTTTTGAAGTAGTCTCCAAATGACCAGTTGCCAAGCATCTCAAACATTGTATGGTGGTAGGTATCGTGCCCTACCTCCTCCAGATCGTTTTGTTTCCCAGAGACACGGAGACATTTTTGCGAATCACAAACCCGTAGCATAGTAGGTTTACGGTTGCCAAGGAAGATGTCTTTGAATTGGTTCATGCCCGCGTTGGTAAACATCAATGTCGGGTCATCTTTTACAACCATGGGGGCGGAGGCTACCACTGTGTGTTGTTTTGATCGAAAGAAATCGAGAAAAGCAGCGCGAATCTCGCTAGAAGTCATTGTCATTTTTCTGTAAATCCTAATTTGCAAAGATAGGTAATGACTAAATACCGCGTGGCGAAATACGAAAAAACAAAGGACTTTTCTACTTTTGCATACCATAAATTAGAGGAAAATACAATGCGTGCGTGTGACGAATTACCGATAGCTCTCTTAAAATCAGAGGTTGTGCCCGCTCTAGGTTGTACAGAACCGATTGCAGTAGCTCTAGCAGTAGCCAATGCCCGAGAGTTGTTGGATGTTCCTGTAGAACGAGTGGAGGTAAAGACGAGTGCGAACATCTACAAGAATGGGATGGGTGTAGGTATTCCAGGTACAGGTCGTACGGGGTTGCTCATCGCAGCAGCACTTGGAGCAGTGGAGGGGAAAGCATCGGACGAGTTAGAGTTGCTAAAACATGTTAACGATGCGTCCGTAGACCGTGCGTTAAAATTGATGGAGAAGAATGCAGTACAGGTTTCCGTTGCCGAGGGGGTAGAAAAATTGTTTGTACTCGCAACGGTCTACGATGCAAAGGGTGAGACGGCAAGTTGCACGATTAGTGGGTCGCATACACACGTTGCTAGTAGGATGAAGAATGGCTACGAGATAGAGAACCGTGGATGTGGTGCTACACAAAATATACAGACCTGTGTGCAAGAAGCTAAAACTGTGGATGGTAAGGCTATAACAATAGCCGAAATCTATCAGTTTATAACCACGGTGGCTATAGATGACATTAAGTTTATCCTTGAGGCCGAGCGCCTTAATCGTAGGATTGCAGAGGAGGGGTTAAGGAAAGATTATGGCTTGTGTGTAGGTCGACGGATCTGGGAACGTATACAAAGGGGTAAGTTGGGTGATGATCTTTTAACAAGAGCGATGGCAATGACTGCAGCAGCGAGTGATGCTCGTATGGCAGGCTCTACGATCCCTGTAATGAGTAATTCGGGGAGTGGGAATCAAGGAATTACAGCAACTGTTCCTGTGCTTGCTGCAGCGGATATTTTGGGAGTCGATGAAGAGAAATTGGCACGCGCTCTTGCGTTATCCCATTTGGTTGCAATACATATCAAAGGGTATTTGGGGCGTTTATCGGCTCTTTGCGGATGTGTCGTTGCTTCTTCAGGAGCAGGATGTGGTGTTGCTTATTTGTTGGGAGGCGGGGAAAAGGAGATCGAAGCCACTATAAAGAATATGCTCGGCAATATGACTGGGATGCTTTGTGATGGAGCAAAAGTGGGGTGTGCTCTCAAGGTGAGTTCGGGTGTGAGTGCTGCAATTACCTCGGCATTGCTTGCTATAGATGGCGAATGTATCTCGTCCAATGATGGGATCATAGAAGAGTCTGTTGAACAAACGATAGCAAACGTAGGACGCATAGGAGCAGAGGGGATGCTCGAGACAGATAAGATGGTGCTAGATATTATGACTCATAAGCAGTGCGATTAGTGTAGAGATTGATTGCAAAGGAGTATGTAAAGTATTGTGCCTAAGGATCGTAGCAGAGCCTTAGGCTTTTTTTTGTTACAGACATAATTGGGTATAGTATTCTAAACAATTGTTTAGACGGTTTATCTTTAGTAAGTAGTCACTATATTTGTATATGGTAAAAGATAGCAAAGAACAAGGGATCGCCATAGTTGTTAATGGCGAGCATGCTATAGTTCCCGAATCTACGACAGTCGAAGAGCTTTTGGCATTGCGAGGGTTACTGATGCCGAACGGGATAGCCGTTGCTGTGAATAATGTGGTACTTCGTCGACAAAATTGGGGAGTGCACGAACTACATGCAGGCGATAGTGTTGTTTTATTGACGGCAGTGCAAGGAGGTTGATAATTTCAAATTGAGAAAGGAACGTTGATTATATGGCAACTCTTCATAATTGTGAGTGCGAGTATATTACAGAAGCTCCGATCTTGGGCTCAGAGAAGGTATACATTCAATCAGAGAACGATCCGCGCGTACGTGTACCTATGCGACGTATAGATTTAGAAGATACGGTTGCATTGGATGGTAGTCGTACTCCTAATGCCCCGATTTATGTCTACGATACCTCTGGTCCGTTTACTGATCCGAGTATCCAAATTGAGGTACGTGAGGGTATACCAAGGCTTCGTGCAAGTTGGATCGCTGAACGTGGAGATACGGAAGAGTTGCAGGGTTTGTCTTCGGAATATGGACGGGCTAGAATGGCCGATACGAGTTTAGATGAACTCCGTTTTCCTCACGTCTGTCATAATCCGTTGCGAGCTAAGAAAGGTAGCGGCGTTACGCAGTTGTACTATGCTCGAAAGGGAATCATAACCCCCGAGATGGAGTTTGTTGCTGTGCGCGAAAACCAAAATATGCAAGCCATGCATGCGGCATATGGGCGGGGGGAGATGCCAAAACTTATTACGGCAGAGTTTGTTCGTTCGGAGGTTGCTGCAGGACGAGCTATTATTCCCGCTAATATCAATCACCCAGAATCTGAACCGATGATTATCGGGCGTAACTTCCTAGTGAAAATTAATGCGAATATTGGAAACTCGGCGATTACCTCGAGTATACATCAGGAAGTAGAGAAGTCTGTATGGGCTTCGCGTTGGGGAGCTGATACGGTAATGGATCTTTCTACAGGCGACAATATTCATGAGACACGCGAGTGGATCGTTCGGAACTCTCCGGTGCCGATAGGAACTGTTCCGCTATATCAAGCTTTGGAGAAGATAGGGGGCGATATCGAGAAACTCACATGGGCGATTTATCGCGATACACTCATCGAACAGGCTGAGCAGGGGGTCGACTATTTTACTATTCATGCGGGTCTTTTGCGCGAATATGTAAAATATACTTCGCAGCGCGTCACGGGGATTGTATCTCGCGGTGGTGCTATCATGGCAAAGTGGAGTTATCTGCATCAGAAACAGAACTTTTTGTATACGCATTTTGATGAGATATGTGATATCCTTGCAGCTTACGACGTGGCAGTATCGCTTGGGGATGGTTTGCGTCCTGGTTCGATAGCTGATGCCAATGATAAAGCGCAATTCTCCGAACTCGAGACCCTTGGAGAGTTAGCAGAGCTAGCATGGAAAAAGGATGTGCAGGTTATGATAGAGGGCCCAGGGCATGTACAGATGGATAAGATCCCTGTGAATGCCGAGATGGAGCAAAGAATTTGTAAAGATGCCCCTTTCTATACATTAGGTCCTCTTGTTACGGATATTGCCCCTGGTTATGATCATATAACTTCTGCCATCGGCGGCGCTATTATAGGTTATGCGGGCACAGCCATGCTTTGCTATGTAACACCTAAGGAGCATTTAGGACTCCCAAACCGAGATGATGTAAAGGAGGGGGTGATAACGTACAAACTAGCGGCGCATGCGGTAGATTTAGCTAAAGGGCACCCCTCTGCACAGTATCGCGATAATGCTATGAGTAAGGCACGTTTTGAATTTCGATGGTCAGACCAGTTTCATCTCTCTCTGGATCCAGAGAGAGCACAAGCCTACCATGATGAGACGTTGCCTGAGGAAGCAGATAAGAGCGAGCATTTTTGTAGCATGTGTGGTAAGAAATTTTGCTCGATGCGAACCTCGATGCAAGTGCGAGCGTTAGCACAGCAGGAAAACGAAGCTGCTCATTAGTGTTTATTAAGAACATGGTTTGAGAGTAGTAGGGTGAGGATAAAATGATTTTCCGAAATATAAACAACTGAACGGGGTCATGAGTAAGTTAGATTTGTCGGTATATGGTATAGAAAATCCTACCGAGATTGTGTATAACCCATCGTACGACTATTTGTACGAACAGGAGTTGTCGCCTGAATTAGAGGGTTACGAACGCGGCGTGCTTACAGAGTTAGGCGCGGTCAATGTGGATACGGGGGTATTTACTGGTCGCTCTCCTAAGGACAAATATGTTGTACGCAATGCAGAAACAGAGAAACATGTTTGGTGGGCTACTCCTGGCAAAAAAAGCTCGGACAATAAACCTATGACCCAAGAAACATGGGAATATCTGAAGAAAATAAGTGCAAAACAGCTCAGTGGTAAGAAATTGTATGTAACAGATGCTTACTGTGGCGCGAATGAGAATACTCGTATCTGTGTACGTTTTATTTGTGAGGTAGCTTGGCAGGCGCACTTTGTTAAGAATATGTTTATTCGTCCTACTGAGGAGCAGTTGGCGAATTTTAAGCCTGATTTTGTAGTATTGGTAGCTTCGAAGACCTCTAATGACAAGTGGAAGGAACAGGGGTTGCATAGCGAAGTTTATGCTGCTTTTCATCTTACAGAACGGATGGCAGTAATTGGTGGTACATGGTATGGCGGTGAGATGAAGAAGGGGATCTTCTCGGTGATGAATTATTTTCTCCCCTTGAATGGAATGGCTGCTATGCACTGCAGTGCGAATGTTGGAAAGAAGGGAGATGTTGCGATCTTTTTTGGTCTCTCAGGAACGGGAAAGACGACTCTGTCGGCAGATCCCAATCGTGCGCTCATTGGAGACGATGAGCACGGCTGGGACGATAATGGTGTCTTCAACTTCGAGGGAGGCTGCTATGCTAAATGTATAGACCTTGATCCGCAGAAGGAGCCAGATATTTATCATGCGATTCGTCGCGACGCGTTGTTGGAAAATCTTGACGTAGATGCGAATGGTAAGATCGACTTTTCTTCGAAGAAGAAGACAGAGAATACACGCGTATCCTACCCGATTTATCACATCGAGAATATAGTGAAGCCCGTATCGCGGGCAGGTCATGCCAAGAATGTGATATTTTTAACGGCTGATGCCTTTGGTGTGCTACCTCCAGTTTCCTTGTTAACTCCAGAGCAAATGCAGTACCATTTCTTAAGTGGTTTTACTGCGAAACTCGCAGGGACGGAGCGGGGAATAACAGAACCACAACCCACGTTTAGTAGTTGTTTTGGGCAGGCTTTCTTATTACTACATCCCACAGAATATGCTCGTGAACTTGTACGCAAGATGGAGCAGCATGGCTGCAAGGCTTACTTAGTAAATACGGGTTGGATTGGCGGCGCGTATGGTGTAGGTAAGCGTATCGATCTACCTTCTACGCGTGCGATTATCAATGCGATTTTGGATGGTGCGCTTAATGATGTA
Organism: uncultured Bacteroidia bacterium; assembly: GCA_965240855.1. Taxonomy (GTDB): domain Bacteria; phylum Bacteroidota; class Bacteroidia; order Bacteroidales; family CAJPTX01; genus Bacteroides_D. Next base: position 22,429 of record CBDEMG010000022.1, read on the forward strand.
GAATATGAAGTACTCCCGATCTTCAATCTTTGTGTACCAAAGGTTGTACCAGGGGTAGATGGAAAGATGCTCAATCCGCGCAATGCTTGGAATAGCCCTGACGCTTGGGAAAAGCAAGCTCGCGAACTTGCGGCTAAGTTTATTGCGAATTTTGAGAACTTTACAGACAATGAAGCGGGTAGGAAGCTTGTAGCGGCAGGACCGCAACTATAGTATAGGATTTACTTATTTAGCTGAGGGGAGAACTTTTTATAGGGGCTCCCCTTTTTTAGTTGGGGTAACGAAAAAAAGAGGAGCTTACACACTTTTTTAGGACAGTATCCACATTGTAGTATTTAATAGAAGGATTTGGCACGATTTTCGTAGCAAACCTTTTGTTTTTTAGTTGACACATTATGGCTAAGTCGTTTAATTTCAGAGGTTTTTTAGCTGGTATAGCTTCATCGTCCACTTTCGGAATGTTGCCACTTTTTACAGTTCCTGTAATGGCAGCAGGGATGAGCGTGAACAATATCTTATGCTATCGTATGTTCATTGTTTCTGTAGCGATGGCGTTTTTGATGTTTGTTAAGCGTATACCATTCCATATATCGTGGAAAGCACTAGGATGGTGTATGGTGCTAGGATTATGCTACTATGGATCTGCTACATTACTATTCCAAGGCTATGCTACCATGAGTACGGGGGTAGCGACAACATTGCATTTCCTCTATCCAGTGTTTGTAACTATCATTATGGCTGTTTTTTTTAAGCAAAAGACCTCTCCATTTACCATTGTGGCCATAGTGTTGGCGCTCTCAGGTATCTCATTTTTGAGTATAGGTCGGGGGGGAAGTATGGGGAATGCCTCTATAGCAAGCATCGTGATGGTTCTTCTCTCGGGGCTCGCCTATGCGCTCTACATTGTCTTTGTAAACAATGTGCGTGTACTGCGCCGTCGCAACAATATCAAGCTTGCATTCTATGCACTTATGTGTAGTAATGTATATTTTATAGTACACGCATTGATTGCAGGCGAGGGGATTCAGGCTGTACCTAGTCTTGCTTCGTGGGTAAATTTAATTTTCTTGGCACTACTCCCAACATTACTCTCCAATCTCGCACTTATGTATTCGATCAAGAGTATCGGTTCAACACTTACATCAGTGCTTGGTGCGATGGAGCCGCTCACGGCATTAATAATCGGGATGCTCGTCTTTGATGAGAAATTCTCGTTCAAGATAGGAGTCGGGGTGGTGCTTATTCTTGTGGCCGTAACTCTGATTATACTTTCGCCGATATTCGACAAAAACATCGCCGCACGTCTCGAACGTTTTGCCGCGAACAAAGCTGACGATGATCTACAGCAGTAGTAATTTGTTCCTTTTGCATAAGAAATTTCTCCATTAAAATCTTGTGAAGAAATTGAGATGGGGTGCTTACCACCTCTCGTAATTGTATAACTTTGTAATAGGTGAAAAGAATCTACATGGGGAGTAGAAATAGGGGAATGCAAGACGGTAATACTCTTTCACAATCGTAGTATATAAGCTATACAATCTGAAGTAGAGAAGTGTTTCAGACCTGAATTCTGTATACAGGATCTACGACAAAACGAGAAAACGTAAGATGGGAATAGAAAACGAGAGAAAAGATAGCTATATCGTAACGGCGCAAGATACGGCGATAGTCTATGGTTCTGGAGATTTAGAGGTGCTGGCTACCCCTCGTCTCGTTGCAATGTGCGAGCAGACGAGTAGAGATCTTCTTGGTGCTTTGTTAACGCCAGAGAATACCTCGGTAGGAGTACGCATCGAGCTTAACCATTTGAAAGCGACGGCAGTAGGAGGCAAGGTAGAGGTTCGGGCACGTCTCACCAATATTGAAGGACGCAAGCATACATTTGCTTTGCAAGTATACGATGGAGAGAATTTGATAGGAGAGGGGTTACACATTCGAGTAGTAGTAGATCGAGCACGCTTTTTGGCCAATCTTAGTAAGTAGCTATTGTGGGTAGGAGGGCATCCTCGCCATGCAAGTAGTAGCTCCTGCGTATGGTTTTCTTTTTGTAGCTCTATTGCTTTTTGTGGCAGTATTGGCAAGCAAGACGAGTGGACGCCTTGGGGTGCCTGCTCTCGTCTTTTTTTTGTTGTTGGGGTGGGCATTTGGTCCAGATCTGTTCGATATATTTCGTCTTGATGATCTCTCATGGCTGCGTCAGGTGGGAATTATTGCGCTTTCACTCATTCTTTTTTCTGGAGGCATGGATACCAATCTATCCTCCGTACGACCTGTGATTTGGCGCAGTGTCTCATTGGCGACTGTTGGAGTACTGGTCACTGCAATAGTGACCGCAGTTGCTGTCTATATTCTCTTGCCAGTAACGATAGGACAAGCTTTTCTACTTGGTTCTATTGTTAGTTCTACCGATGCAGCTGCTGTTTTTTCAGTTCTTCGCTCCAAGAATATGGAGCTTAAATATCGCTTGCGTCCTTTGCTGGAGTTTGAATCTGGGAGTAATGACCCAATGGCGCTTCTTCTCACCACGGTATCGATTGCGTGGTTGATGGGCGAGCAGGCATCTCCGGGTGTAATAGCGCTCCAACTAGTGCTCCAGCTACTTATTGGTGCTGGAGCTGGTTTATTGCTTGGTTGGTTGTCGCTCAAACTCGTTAATAAGATTTCATTGCAATACGAGGGATTGTTTTCAGTCCTCATACTTTCGTTTGCACTCTTTACCTATTCGTTTACCGAACTTATATTTGGTAATGGTCTGTTAGCCGTTTATATTCTAGGTATTGTGCTGGGGAACAAACCGTTTATGCACAAGCAGAGTACGCTAAAGTTCTTTGATGGTTTGGCTTGGGTGATGCAGATTCTAATTTTTGTTTCATTGGGAGTAATACTTGAGCCCGCCTCCGTATTTCAGCACACCTTCTTGGGGCTTCTCTTAGCATTAGTACTCATTTTTGTGGCGCGCACTGCTGGTGTCTTTGTATCCCTTCTTCCTTTCAAGGGAATACAACTGCGTAGTAAGCTATTCTTAGTTTGGGGGGGACTGAAAGGAGCAGCCCCTTTAGTATTTGCGATTTACCCCATTTTGGCATTTAAAGAAGGAACAACCAACAACGAGGTGGCGCACACATTTCTGAATATCGTGTACTTTATAGTACTCATTTCTGTCTTATTACAAGGTACTACATTGGCAGCTTTCGCAAAGAAATTGCGTCTTGCTATCCCCATGGGTGAGAAGACCTTTTACCCCCTTGCTATCGAAGAGCGACAGAACTTTCGTTCTCTTTTAGAAGAGATCCTTATCCCTGAAGGATGCTATGCAAGTGGCAAAACACTTATAGAATTGAACCTCCCTACCGATGTGTTGATTGTGCTAATAAGCCGTGGCGATCAGTTCATTATGCCTAATGGAGCGACGCAACTTTTGGAAAATGATAAGCTTTTAGTGATGGCCACAACACCAGCTGATCTTCGCGGGGTATACCAAAAATTAGATATAGAGAAGCCAGATACACACTAATGAAATCCAGCGCTGCGATTGGAGTATGTGTGATTATTCTGAGAGAAATACAGTAAACCGGGCTATTTTAAGAAGTGTACTGTGACGCACTGTTGTGCTTTGATAATGGGAGAGTTATTCACTATCGAGACAAATTTTGTCTATTCAGTTTAACGTTTCAGATAGGGCTAAAAGTCCTCACCAGAGATCCGTTGTGGAGGCTTTATAAACCAATGAAGCGTTTTTTTGTACATGGTAGTAACCCTCGTGCAGATATTTTTAGGTTTATTCCTGAATTGTCCGATCGTTTTCTGTTTGGAAGATTAGTCAAACGCTTTGAGGTAAGAAATATATTGGAGCGAGGTAGTTGAATATTGTGTTTTCCCTACCTTCGTAAAAGAAATGGAAACAAGATGCCTACAGATCTAGTACGAGAATTACCCATTGGAATCCAGAGTTTTGAAAAGCTGCGGCGACGCGATCTGATTTATGTGGATAAAAC
>CBDEMG010000023.1:0-1595 GCA_965240855.1 uncultured Bacteroidia bacterium
TTATAGTCAATTATCTAGCTTAGATGTAAGTCAGAATGTGAAACTGATAAAATTGGCTTGCGATAATAATCAATTATCTAGCTTAGATGTGAGTAAGAATACAGAATTAGAGGTTATATGGGTTTATGGTAACAATTTCTCAACAAGCACTCTCAATGGTCTCTATTGTCAGCTGCCTAACCGAACTGGAAAAGAAAAAGGATTTATTTATCCAGTACTTAGCAAAGGGGATGTACTTGATGAATTACTCGCCAAATCTAGTAGCAAAACGATAACAGATTCCAAAAATTGGGGAATACGATATTGGGAGAGAGACAAGAACATTGAGGAGATAACTGGTAACTATGAGTGTGGTACTGATTACGCACTTACTCTCGAACCCGCTGCGATATCAAAGTCCTTTACATACCAAGGTGGAGAATGGAAAGCGACTGTTAAGAGTATTGGCAATTGGAAGGTAGACGAAACTGCGCCATTACCAGACTGGCTTAAGGTTGAGCCCAAAGAAGGGAATACGGGAGTGCAGGTAACTATTACGGTGTTAGTCAACAAGAAAAACGAAATACGCCGCGCGGCTGTAACTTTTGTACTTGCAAATGATGCTAATACAAAACAAGTTATGCTTCTAACACAAGAAAAACGCCCAGTGCAGTATATTACCTTTGCGCCCCTTAACTATACTTTCCCTGCCGCTGGCGAAAAGAAAGAAAACTATTTTACGGTAGAAAGCTCTGCGGCATGGACGGTTAGTGGTAAACCAGAATGGTTGAAAGTAGAGCCCAAAGAGGGGGATGCTGGTGAAACGAAAGTAACGATTACAGCTGAGTCCAATAGTAGTAAGGATCCACGTACGGCGGAACTAACTTTCGCGCATAAAGACAATGGTGAGATTAAGCAGGTGGTGACGTTAAAACAACATGGGAAAACAGTTCCTCCTGCCCCCAAACCAAATCCGAATGCTGTAGAAGATGCGCTATTTGCTGATGTAACGGTTTCGCCCAATCCGTTCAACGATCAATTACGCATTGCGAATGGCAATCTAGAAGGTGAATATATTCTGTTGAATGCACAAGGGGTGCAAGTAGCCTCGGGTGTGTTAGGCGTTTCTGAAACACGAGTAAACACCTCAGAGCTTTCCGCTGGAATTTATCTTTTGCAGTTGAATGCTGCGAGTGGTGCAACAAAGACGTATCCGGTGGTGAAGTAAATCCTTACGATTTTCTAATCAATAAAACAGACACCTCTTATAAGCAAGGGGTGTCTGTTTTGTCTTCACGCCAGAGCCTTAGCAGGCAGCATGCGGCGCAAAGCGATTATAACAGATTTGTTGAACCCATGTCGCCTGCTAAGGCCCTATTCAATCAAGAACCCATACTCATACCCTTCGGCACAATCTTTAGGCGAAGTGCTTCCATCGCCTCTTTGAGATTGCTAAGCAGGCGCATGTATTCTTTATCCTCGCTCTTAGGGTTCATTTTACCTTTCTCGTTCCTGCCTTGGAAGTGTGCACGAATGTCATAGTACGAAGCATTAGGGTTTGCATTAGGCTGAGCGTGATAGTATCGCCAAAGCTCGCGTCCTGCATCGAATACTGC
>CBDEMG010000024.1:0-14873 GCA_965240855.1 uncultured Bacteroidia bacterium
GCGCGCAAGGTAGAAAGGAACAAACTCTTACCAAAACGGTGAGGACGACTGAGAAAAAAAACATTACCAAGCAGCTGGAGTTTCTCTATATAAAGAGTCTTATCTACATAGAGATCGTTGTTCTCGCGTAGTTTCTCAAAATTCTGCGTGCCTATAGGCATACGGCGAGGTGCGTACATACGTTTCCCTTTATTTTATTTACACGAAGATACGGATTTGTTATCGCTTTATAAATCCCCTGATATTGCGCTAATTTCTACCTTTAGGACAGAAATGATTGGCTCTTGAAATGAAGATTTTGACCGTTGTTGGGGCGCGACCACAATTTGTAAAAGCAGCTGTTGTAAGTAGAGCTCTCGCAGATCACGCACAAGAATTCCTACTCCACACTGGTCAGCATTACGACCCCAATATGTCTGAAGTCTTTTTTCGAGAGATGCAAATACCTCGTCCAGATAAGAATCTAGAGATACACGGACTTCCTCCTACCTCAACAATAGCACGTATGATGGAAGGTATTAGCGCCACTATTGAAGCCATTCACCCCGATCTCGTACTCGTCTATGGTGATACAACTAGTACTCTCGCAGGCGCTCTGACTGGGGTACAGCATCACATTCCCGTTGCACATGTAGAAGCTGGAATGCGCAGCGGCAACCTCGCAATGCCCGAAGAGGTGAATCGGTTGGTAACCGATCGTATCTCCTCTCTCTTACTAGCTCCCACACACCATGCAGAGCAAAACCTATACAAAGAGGGATACCATCGCCTCCCCTATATTCATATTGAGCGCACGGGCGATGTAATGTACGATGCGGCTCTCTTTTATCTCCCACAGGCACGGAAGCCAGAGACAGATCTCCCCCGCGAGTTCGATCTCTGTACTCTCCATCGCGCTGAGATCCTTGCCTCGCCACATGCACTAATCGAAACCTTCGAGACTCTCAGTTATTTAGCACAACACTCACGACCCATTGTTGTGCCATTACATCCACATACCTCCAAAATTTTGCAAACTCTTAACTACAAATTGGCTGAGAATGCGTGTACATTTATCGCCCCCACTAGCTACTTTGAGACACTTTGGCTATTGCAACACAGCAATATTGTTCTGACCGATAGTGGCGGTTTGCAACGCGAGGCTTATTTCTTTAATAAACCTTGCATCACACTGCGGGATGAAACAGAATGGACAGAACTTCTCGAAAGTGGTATGAATATACTCGGAGGCACTACACGAGAAGGCATTCTTAAGGCTTACGAACAAATCGCACATATCTCCGTAGACAATTTGACATCGCAACTCTTTGGCGATGGACATGCTGGCGAAAAAATAGTAGCGCTACTCTTACAACAAGGAAAACTCTAATACATGGAAAACTTTGCTCTCATTGGATTAGCAGGCTACATAGCCCCACGACACCTTCGCGCGATAAAAGATACAGGGAATCGGCTTATTTCAGCCTACGACAAATTCGATAGTGTTGGGAAGATCGACAGCTTCTTTCCCGAGGCTTCTTTCTTTGTCGAACACGAACTATTCGATCGCTTCAATCGTCGTCTATACCATACTCCTAATGCTATTTCGTATGTTGCCGTATGTACCCCAAACTACCTACACGATGCTCACTGTCGTTACGGTCTAGAGCTAGGAGCCCATGTGATCTGCGAGAAACCATTGGTACTCAACCCATGGAATATCGACGCCTTGCAAAAAATTGAACACGAAACAGGAAGAAGAGTATACAATATACTCCAACTACGCCTTCATCCCTCTATTCTAGCTTTGAAAGAAAAGGTAGAACGCGACACCTCGGGCAAGATCTATAATATCGATCTTACCTATATCACGGCTCGCGGTCTATGGTACTACACCTCGTGGAAGGGCGATGAACGAAAAAGTGGGGGGATTGCTACCAATATCGGCGTACACTTCTACGATATGCTAACTTGGATTTTTGGGGAGGTAGAAAAAAATATAGTACACGTCTGTACACACGACCGCTGTGCAGGCTACCTCGAACTCAAACGAGCTAGAGTACGCTATTTCCTATCCATCAATGGCGACTTACTCCCTTCCCATGCCGTAGAAGGGGAAAAACGAACCTATCGGACACTCAATATTGATGGTCAGGAATTTGAATTTAGCGAAGGTTTTACTGAGTTACACAACGAGAGTTATCGACAGATTCTCGCAGGCAAAGGTTTTGGCTTAGACGAAGTTCGGCGATGTATTGCAATCGTACATGATATTCGGCACAGTACTCCCATTGGGCTTACGGGCGACTATCACCCCCTTGCAGCGCGTCCATTAGCTCCGCATCCATTTGGTTGGAAAAATTAAATAGCAGCACTATTCTTGTGTGGTCGCTACGCATCTTTCTTTTATTAGCAATACTACTTTCTGTAACCAAACTCAAGGGTGCAGAGGATCTCTATATGCTATTACAAAGGCTAAACAATAAGTCTGAACGGAATGCCACCATACAGACCATCCTCGAACGGAATGCGAGGAACAATTATATCTACTACGACGACAATTCTGTCGCCTCGCAGACAGATACAACATATCGCTACGCACTCGCAAGATTGATATTAGCCCAAGCCTTTCACAATCAGGGCGACTATACTACCTCCTCACAACTCTGTGGCGGAGTAATCAACTATTTTTACGATCGACAAGCAACCTCGTATACCTTTTCCAGTCTTATTCTTCAGAGTACCAATTTTATTCAACTTGGACTTATCGAAGATGCTCTTCCTCTCATAATCAAATCGCAAACGCTCGCAACCTCGATCCACAACCCACTCCTTACCATTCGAGCTCTCTCTCATATGGGGAAAGTTTACCTCTCGGCTGCCAAACCAGAAGCGAGCCTCGTCTATATTATAGAAGGGATCGATCGTTGTCGTTCATATTCAAGTCCTGAGAGCGAACGTCTTCTTATAGAACTTTTGTGCCAACAATGCGAAGCACTACTCTTTCTACAGCGAGCAGATACCTGTTTAGCACCTCTCGAAGAAGCTATTTCGATCTGCAATACACACCCCAGTTGGGGGATGCACTCAAAAACGAGACGCCTACAAGGCGATGTTTACTTTGCACTGCAACGCTTCCCAAGAGCCGAGCAAGCTTATCTTGAGGCACTATACTACTCCCAAACCGAGATCAATCCCACACAGCGCGTCTATATTCTCCGCCAGCTAGGCGAACTCCGTGCACTACAAAAACTAACCTCCTCTGCACTCGTGTACAACCAACAAGCCTTACACCTAGCCGACTCTTTACAACTAGGGGAACTCTCCCGCAGTTTGTTGTGGCAACGTTACCGCTTTACGCGCACAGAGAACCCCGCCGAAGCTCTTCGCAACCTAGAGCTCTATAACAAACTTGGCGACTCCCTTTCGAATACTGCACTCAGTACAAAACTCAGCGTACTCCATACCCGATACGAACGAGAGTTAAGTAAGAAACAAATCGAGCTGCAAGAACTACAGATCGTTCGCGATGGGTATGCCAAGGTAATCCTCACCAGCTTTATTTTCCTACTCTTCATCATAACCGGCGTATTACTCATCCTCGCCTACCATCGTAAACGCCGTCTTCACTACATGGAGGAGGTAAACCTATCGAAAAACCGATTCTTCTCCATCATCTCGCATGATGCTAAGAATCACGCCATCGCCATACAAATGGTACTGGGACAAATACTACAATACTACCCCACTTTCTCCGAGATACAGCTCAAGGAGCTCTTAGTTCAAACCAAAGCTGCGGCAGATATGCAAATAGAATTCTTGGTAAACCTCCTCAACTGGGCACGACTGCAATTGGATGCGATCCCGTATCTTCCCCAAGAATTTGATGTGATCGAACTCATCGAAAAGAACAAACGCTTTTTTGCCCTACATCTTGCAAACAAAAAAATTGACCTCAAACTAATTACCCCTGCAAAATGCATGCTCTGGGCAGATAGAGATATGGTAGATGTGATCCTACGCAATCTTCTCTCGAATGCTATAAAATTTTCTCACCCTGGGGGCAACATCGAGATTACGGTTCTAAAAAGCAAGCGACATATCGAACTTCGCATACAAGATCATGGCATAGGGATGACAAGCGAACAAATTTCGAAGCTCGGACGTATAGAACAGCGGATGATGAATATTGGAACGCGGGGGGAAAAAGGTTCTGGACTAGGATTGATACTCTGCCATGCTATGGCTCATACCAATGGAGCAGATCTAAAAGTAAGCTCAAAACCTGGAGAAGGCACTTGCATTGTCCTAGACTTTCAACGTACTAAATCTTAACAAACTATAAGATTATGGCAAACATTCTCGTGATAGACGACCACGCACTCTTCCGCCTCGGTGTATGTACTGCTCTCCAACACGGAGCTCCGCAACACAAAGTAGTAGCCGATCTGGGTACTGCACGTGAGTGCCTCGATTATCTAGCCGATTCTCACAATACGCGCCCAGATATTATACTCTTAGATATCATCCTCCCCGATGAATCAGGCGAAGAGATCGCAAAAAAAGTACGTACAAAGTGGCCAAATATTAAGATACTCGTCCTCTCGGCCGAGTCCTCCGAAGAGATGCTACTCAACCTAGTAGATACGGGGATAGATGGTTTTGTATCGAAAGAATCGGTACAAGACGAACTCCTTATTGCGATCGAGACGATTTTGGACGGCGACGAGTACTTTGGTAGCAATATCGCTAGCATACTCAGGAGTTTGATGTCTGACGCAAAGCAACGCGAGCGAGCTCGAGCAAAAGATTTATTCTCGGAGCGCGAGCTCATGGTTATTGAACTCTGTAGCCAAGGACTCCCCACAAAGAATATTAGTGCCGAACTAGGCATCAGCCCTCGTACTGTAGATGCACACAAGGCAAACATTTTCTCGAAGCTTGGCATTACGAATACTGTAGAACTCGTACGCTATGCTATTAAGCATCGACTTGTGAAAATTTAGTTCACTAAAAAGGCAGGATGCACTTTCGTGCTCCTGCCAATATTTCTCTACCTCTTAAACGAATTTGCGCAGTTACTTAGTCGCCTTGTTTGCAGTTTGCGCCATTTCCATCGCTTTTTGAGTTTCCTCGCAGAGCGAGTCGATCGATTCGAAAAGCTGCGTATAATGCTTTCTTAAATTCTCTACCCCATTCTTCGGCTTCATATTCACCAAAAGAGCATCAATCTTTTTAATCGATTCGTTGTATAACGACCGTGCTTCCTCGGCCTTTGCTTCGTCCGAGAAACTATCGAGAATATAAAAACTCATAATATAGTACGCAGACAATACTGCGTCTACATCCTTTTTAAACTTACGTATCGATGCCATTTTTCTCTCCTTTTAGTAGCTACAAAAGTAAACTATTTTTTCTTGTGTAATTTTTTCTTCAGCAGGGGGAGGGTGGTGAGTTTCTTCCATTGCTTAGCAATAGCAGCAGGACGAGGTAGGTTATGCCAATATTGATATGGGACTAAAATAGCTGGCGCTCGCTCGCCAGATACTTCTCTCGCATGCTCACCAGGTACTATCTGTAAGACCCGTTCACATACTTTTACCTCGAACTCGTTGGGTAATTCTATAGGTTCGCCGTCCACATGACCACGCAATGCACCCTGACAACGTATACGCAACTGTTTAAATGGGATAGTATCTACATACATACTAACATCCACCAGCCCGTGAAATAATAACAATGCGAGGTAGCCTATAGCGATTTTGGGGAAGGGGCGGACAATCACCATCTGCAACAAACCGTCGTTAACTACCGCACTCGGCGCAATCCGTGCATTGTTGCCAAATTGTGAGGCATTGGCAAACGTTATTAGCAGTGCTTTGTGATGCGAGACTGTACCATCTATCTCAATCTCATAATCTCGCGGAGCATAATGGAAGAAAAGCTGAGTTGTCGCTTTTATATAACTATTAATGCCACGTCGCCCGAGATTCGCGAACATCCAACCGATCTCGGCATCGAAACCAATGCCTGCCGTTGTAAAGAAGCGTTGCCCATCTATCTCACCGCAATCCATAGCAATAGGAGGGCGTTCAAGAATCGTACGCAGTGCCTGTTTTGCAATAAGGGAGAGATCTAGATGGCGTGCTAACCCATTGCCAGACCCCATCGGAACTATACCTAAAGCCGTTTGTGAAGACAGAAGTCCACGAGCTACTTCGTTTACCGTACCATCGCCACCAATAGCAATAACTAAGTCAACTCCTTGTGCAACTGCCATTTGTGCTAACGCTGTCGCATGCCCAACATGACGTGTTAGATAGAGATCTAACCTGTCGCCAGAGGCGACTACCCATTGTTTGGCGTAACGTATAGCATCCAACTTAGCTCTATAACGTCCAGCATAACCCGATATCGGGTTTACAATCAGTGTTATATATCTCATCGCAAACAACCTATCCTGATGCGAAGGTACTGCATTGTAGCATACTGAGTCAAGTTGCCTCCTGTTCAGTATCCTAGACAATAGTTAAGGACAAGAGTAAATTAACACTAGAGTCAACAGCGACCACAAAGCTGCAGTACATTGCATTGAGTGATATCGGATATTTCGGCCAGAGGTTCGTAATCATATTCATCCATTTAGAATATCAAAACATTTACTTTTTGCGTTATACAACGTAGTTATATGTACATTTGTGTACATAGAGACTAGCGATTTAGAAATGAGACAAGACGAACTCGATCAGGAACTTTTACAGGAGATCATCTCTGCACTGGAGGCAAAGTGCGGTCACGAAATCGTTTCGCTTGATATGCGCTCTGCGAATGCCGCGATGTGCGACTACGTTGTGATCTGTCATGCCGACAGCTCACCCCACATTACCGCACTCGTAGATGAAGTGGAGGAGCGCGTAGGGGCCGCCACTGGGGAGTATCCTTTTAGGGTATCGGAGCGGACAAAAGCAGAGTGGGTAGTGATGGATTATTTTAGTGTCATGGTACATATCTTCTTAGCCGAGGTCCGTACTCGTTTCAATCTCGAGGGGATGTGGCTCGATATGCCTCGCACATATTATGCTGAGGTTGATTAAAAAAAGTCAGGCGAAAACACAAAGAATGAGTAATAATACAGAGAACATCAATTCGAACAACTCGTCGAAACCCAAACGGAAGTTCAATTTCCTATGGATCTATGCACTACTAGGGGTGATCATCGTGGCTTTTAACTTCTTCTACCAATCGTCGTCGAAGGTGGAGACGAACTGGCAGGAGGTTCGTACTAAGATGCTGGAGCCTGGCTATGTAGCGAAGTTAGTCGCCGTCCGCAATCAAGGCGTCGTTGAAGTCTATTTAACCACTGCCGGCGCTAAACACTTTGAGAAACGACTTGGAGCACCCGCGACGAGTTTTGGAGCGAGCGATCCGCATTTCTACTTCACGATCGGCTCCGTTGATAGTTTCGAGAGACAACTACAAGAAGCTCAGAAAGAGAAGCCCTCTGAACAAAGAATTTATCCCATTTACGAAGATCGTCCCGACTATTTTTCAGGTATACTTACATGGGTAGTACCTTTTCTAATCATCCTCGCTCTTTGGTTCTTTATCTTCCGTCTCCTACGTGGCGGGAGCAATACAGGCAGCGGTGGAGCAAGTATTTTCAATATTGGGAAGTCTAAAGCGCAATTGTTCAACAAAGAAAATTATGTGCATGTAGATTTCTCTGATGTAGCAGGACTAGAGGAAGCAAAGATCGAGGTTCGCGAGATAGTAGACTTCCTGAAGAATCCATCAAAATACACAGAGTTAGGAGGGAAAATCCCCAAGGGCGTACTACTTGTAGGGCCTCCTGGGACAGGAAAGACTCTTTTAGCAAAGGCCGTTGCTGGCGAAGCGAATGTTCCCTTTTTCAGTCTCTCGGGCTCAGATTTTGTCGAAATGTTCGTAGGCGTAGGAGCTTCTCGGGTTCGCGACCTATTTAAGCAAGCTAAAGAAAAGGGCTCTGCAATAATTTTTATAGATGAGATTGATGCTATCGGACGAGCGCGTTCAAAGAATGTCGGGTACTCTGGAAGTGAAGAGCGCGAGAACACACTCAACCAGCTCCTTACTGAAATGGATGGTTTTGCAACCAATCAGGGCGTAATAGTCCTAGCAGCAACCAACCGTGCCGATATACTAGACGGAGCTCTATTGCGTGCAGGTCGCTTCGATCGGCAGATACACGTAGAGCTCCCCGATGTACAAGAGCGATACGAAATCTTCCAAGTACACCTCCACCCCTTGAAGTTGAGTAAGGATTTCGATTCGCATTTCCTAGCGAAACAAACCCCTGGGTTCTCTGGCGCGGATATCGCCAACGTCTGTAATGAAGCAGCTCTCATCGCTGCTCGTAAGGGGAAGGAGTATGTCGAAAAGCAAGATTTCTTGGATGCGATAGACCGTATTGTGGGAGGACTTGAACGCAAGAGCAAGATACTAACCAACGAAGAAAAAAATAGGATTGCCTACCACGAGTCGGGGCATGCCACCGTGAGTTGGTTGCTCGAATATGCTAGTCCACTACTCAAAGTTTCAATCATCCCTCGTGGGCGATCCTTAGGAGCCGCATGGTATGTGCCCGAGGAGCGTCAGATATCGACTAAGACACAAATGTTCCACGAACTTTGTGCAATCCTAGGAGGTCGAGCTGCCGAGGAGGTTGTCTTTAACGAAATCTCTACTGGCGCTCTCAACGACCTCGAACGTGCTAATAAGATGGCCTACGCCATCGTTGCATACTACGGGATGGAGTCCGCACTCTATAATTCCTGTTACTATGATTCGACGGGAAGTTCGGAATATTCCTTCAACAAACCTTTTAGTGAGAACACTGCTGAAATTATCGATCTGCAGGTACGAAAAGTACTCCAACAAGCATACCAACAAGCGCTGGATATATTACAGACACATCGGTCGCAGTTAGATGAGCTAGCGAATCGTTTATTGCAAGACGAGGTAATATTCTCCGACGATCTAGAGCGTATCTATGGGAAACGTGCCTCGCACACGCGTTTCGAGGAACTGGACTTGAAAGAAGAGGTTGCACACATCGAGAATACTACAACTTCAGAATCAATTCCTACTAAAGAGAGTGAAACGGCCGATGTCTAAGAAAAACGATCAGTGGGTTACGATATACAGAACCCCCAACGAGGTAGATTTATGTGCCGTAAAAGCCGCAATAGAAGACGAGGGGATTCCTGCCGTACGTATGAACCAACGAGATAGTAGTTATCTCGCCTTTGGGGAGCTCGTCCTTTTCGTGCCACAGGAGGCAGAAGAGAGGGCTAGAGAGATTATCGCAACACTCGGAATAGCCAATTGAGATGAATTCATTAGTTCAGCGCACATTGAGTGGCGCCGCATTCGTAGCAGTAACAGTAGGAGCTCTCTATGCTGGCACGGTGTATACAATCAGTTTATTTGCCGTTTATGCATTTTTCTCTCTGCGGGAGTTTTATCAGCTCGCTTGGTATCAAACAAAACGCCCCCGATTCTTAGTAGTGATCGGACTCTTCGCCGCGCTACTGCTCTATGCTGGGAGCGTATTGTTAGCCTATTCCAGTGATGAGCCTCAATCGTCTACTTACAAAACTCTCGCACTGGGAAGCTTTGTATTAGCAGGTGTCGTAATCTTCTTTGTGGGGGGAAGCTATGTTGTACTCTCAGAGCGCGCAAAGCCCTTTCTAGACTGGGCCAAAACACTACTCGGACTCTTCTACGTAATACTCCCCTTTGCGCTCGTCCCATATTTAGCTATATGTGTAGGGCAAGGGGCTCTTTTATTGCTCCTCATCCTGACATGGACAAATGATACGGGGGCATACTGTGTCGGTCGGCTGTTGGGGCGTCACAAACTTCTCGAACGAGTATCTCCCAAAAAGACCGTAGAAGGATTTATTGGCGGTCTATTTTTTTCTGCAGGAGTCGGGATGCTATTCTCTTTTTATCATAATCCATACTATGGGGCACTATTTGGCGTTGTGGTCGCACTCGCTAGTGTGCTCGGCGATCTGGTAGAATCGCGCCTCAAACGTTCTATAAACATAAAAGATTCAGGTCGCTTCCTACCAGGACATGGAGGTTTTCTCGACCGTTTCGACTCCTTACTTTTTAGCCTCCCTGCAGTCCTAACTTTTGTCCTGGCTGTAGGATAGTTTTTTTCTAGGTTTGTATTCTGTATAGATGAAACGTTCGGATCTTCTCGTTTGCGCCGTATTATTGCTCCTCGTGCTGGCTTTTACGTTTTGCGATCCACTGCTGCAAGGTTATGTACAATTTAATGCAGCACATGGCTATCTTACTGCGTTTATAAAATTTGCGCTATTGGCAACCTTTGGCGAGATGCTAGCAGCACGTATTCGTGTAGGGACATACCTCCCTACTGGGTTCGGCTTTTGGCCAAGAGCTGTAGTGTGGGGATTACTTGGTATCACCATCCAATTTGCCTTCAAGGTCTTTGCCAGCGGCATACCTCCCACCCTCGAAGATCTAGGATTAAAGGGCGCCCATGAGGCATTGGGAGACGAAATGTCGTTAACACGGATTTGTACAGCTCTGAGCATCAGTATTGTTATGAACGTAGTGTATGCACCCGTCATGATGCTCTTACACAAGATCACAGATCTTCATATTCAGGAATACCAAGGTAAGCTAACGAGTTTTATACATCCCATAAAAGTGCGCGAGATATTTGCCCATCGAATTGATTGGCAACAGATGTGGGCATTTGTGTATAAGAAAACAATTCCTTTTTTCTGGATTCCTGCACACACCATCAGTTTTTTACTTCCAGCAGCTTATCGTACACTGTTCGCAGCACTCCTCGGTGTCGCACTCGGGCTTATACTCACCATAGCAGTTCGTAAGAAATAACTACAAAAATTGTTATACATAATGAAGTGCTCGTTCTTTATATCCACCCTCTTCCTCTTATTCTTTTCGTTCTGCACTGCACGCTCGGTCTATGCTTACGATCCGAATGCTCAATATATCCTTGGCTTCCATATCGATCCTCTTTTGTCATGGTTCGTAACCGACAACAATCATTTTAAGGGTGCAGCTCCGAGTGTTGGCTTAAATGCTGGGCTGGAGTTCGAATACAAATTCACCAAGCGCTACTCTTTTTTGATGGGAGCAGCAATAGATCTCCGCGGCGCAGGACTCTCCTACAAAACACCGCATTATCATCTCGCAACACGCTATGACGGAAAGATCTCCGTTGCACGCGATAAGACTATAGAGACTCGCCTTCGTTCCATAGCACTCCCGCTAGCTATCAATATGCGCGCGATTGAGATCGGCTACTATACATTGTATGCAACAGCAGGCTTGCATTTTATAGTGCCTTTCTACGAATCTGCCACTTATGGGAGTTCGAAATATCGCACCTCGGGCATGTACACCCCGTTGTTTATCAACTATATGCTCCGTATCGGGATGGAGTACTCATTAGGAGGAAGTAGTGCGATCCAAACGGGGTTACTCTTTGATGGTAGTTTCTTCAATAGCTACCGCACTGGGCACGGAGCTGTTGATATGTATACTCTTGCGCTTCGCGTTGGGTTTATCTTTTAGATAAAAAAATGAATATCCGCATACTACAACCTCGATTGAAATCGGGCGCGATAGAAGAGAATCTAAAGGAAGTTGCGAGCTTAATCACCGCGCAAAACGATACTGCGAACGAAAAGCCCTCGCTATATGTTTGTGGCTTAGATACAACACTGGGCGACGATTACGAAAAGTTTATAGGACACTCCGAAATTCTCCCTAGGCAAAATTACGCCTTAGAGGCACTCCGCGAGGGGCTTGCCGAAGATATCCTCATAATCGGGGGCGTAGCAGATCCTAGTAGTAACGGAGCGCTACGGCAAGCATACCTTTGTCTAACAAAGGAGAGGATTATAGCAATCGACATCGAAGACGAGAAACCAACAACAACTCTCTTATATCATGGGTATCCTGTTGAGATGCGTACGTTTCTATATGAGAAGGAAGCTATACTTTTTCTAGCCTTCAAAAAACCTAAAGACGAAAGCTATCTCTTTCGCTTTGGGCGAACCGTAGCAATCTTTTCTCCGTTTCAAATAGCACTCAAGCCTGACTATAATACGATTCTTGGGGAGTCTACAACAATCACCTATCTCGTTAATCGTGTTGCAATGGTTAACGGTCACTTGCAAGGGGGCTACTCTGGTTGCTTGGGAAGTCGAGATAATGCTAAAGTCTCTTTGCGTTACCCCGAATATGATAATCCAAGAACAAAGGCAAAGTACTTAGATACTCTTCCGACTCCTGAGAACTATTCGTATTTACACGATGCTTATGTACTCGCGCTGCGTATGTTTTTTATGCAAATAGGACAAAAGAATGCCATTTTAGGATTAAGTGGTGGGATCGATTCGGCTCTTGTCCTCGTCCTAGCAGCAGAGACATTGGGTGCAGAAAACGTATTGGGAGTGATAATGCCATCGCAATATACGGCACGAGAGTCCGTATCTTCCGCTGAACAGTTAGCACAAAACCTCGGTGTAAAGACCAAAATAATCTCCATCGAACCACTGATCAAGACCTTTTCCGATATATTAGTTCCCTACTTTCAGCAACTACCTCCTGATGCAACAGAAGAGAACTTGCAAGCGCGTATACGTGCAGTGCTTCTCATGGCATTTTCGAACAAGTGGGGACATATCCTTTTAAATACTTCGAATAAAAGCGAGATTGCCGTTGGCTACTCCACGATGTATGGCGATGCGTGCGGTGCCTTAAGCGTGATCGGAGCTCTATATAAGACGCAAGTATATGAAATGGTTCGCTACATAAATCGTGAGCAGGAAATTATTCCACGATTTATTATAGATCGTCCTCCTACCGCCGAATTACGCCCCGATCAGTCCGATCAAGATTCTCTGCCCCCCTACAAAATCCTCGATGCGATCTTACAACAGCTGATAGATCATCATAAAGAGCCCTCAAAAATCGAGGTTCAAGGAGGCACTGCTGCAACAATTTCGCAAGTTGCAACACTCGTAAAGCATGCGGCCTACAAGCGCTATCAGATGCCACCATGTTTGCGGATTGCACCAGATAGTTTCTTTGACAAATAGTTGCTTTTTGATACGATCTCCATTAACTCCACTATTTGTAGGTTTCAGTATTTTGAGTAACTTTAGAATGCTAAGGGCAAAGTCGCATTTAGTATAATACAACGGAGAGATGTCTAAGACAATAAGTTTCAATCAGTTGCGCTCAATAAAGGATCAACTTCCCGATGGGGCTATTCATCAAATAGCCGAACGCCTCAATCTTAACGACGAAACAGTGCGCAACTATTTTGGTGGGACAGATTTTAAAGAAGGTGGGGCAGTTGGAATCCATGTAGAACAAGGACCCGATGGAGGTTATGTGACATTGGATGATACGACAATTCTTGATATTGCCTTAGAAATTATAGAGAAAAACAAGGCTGCAGCTGGACATAAATCTTGCTGTCACTGCAGCTAAGTCGATACCAATTGCTTGCTAATAGTTATTCACAGAGAGTGTATCAAAACGTAAAAGAAGAGAGTGCATAGAGCAGTATGCACTCTCTTCTTTTTTCTCGGCTAGAGCATAATATTAGAAAACAACGATTTTTCAACCCTTTCGCACAAAAAAGGCACTAACCTCACTGTAAGTGCCTTGAACAAGATATTAATACCTATGCCTTATTCTGCAGGTGTAGCAGGTGGGTATACAAGTCGTACTCGCTTTACCCAAATCTCTTTTGCGAGAGGCACTATCTTTTTACGATCCAACCAATAGTTGAATGTATAGTAGGGTTTTCCTTCAAACGTCGGTGCTTCTTTCAAACCGAGCGCTTTCATTCGTGTCTTTATCGTTTTCTCGCTTATCGCCTCGTGGTAGTAAACCATGATTCCAATTTTCCCATCCTTTACTGCATATTCTGGAATCGTGTCGCAGGAGAGGACACTACTCATTTTCCATTCATGCTGCGGAGCAAACAAGGAGAGCATACCCCCTTTTTTTACAGCCAGACGCAGTTTATCCGACTTCACCGTAACAAAATAGGTACACGCTCCAATGTTGTCGTACACTGTCACACCATACTGTTTTAAGTTAAGGCGATCGGACATCGCGATGTCGTTCTTGAACTGTGCTAGTAGGATATACTTGCCTTCAATGGCACGTCCAAGGGCAGCATACGCTTTTTTTGCCCCCTTCTGCAATTGTGTGATATTCTTAGGTAGCGGAACACTGTGTCCGTACATATCCACTTCGGCTTGACCAAAAGCTACTCCAAGAACGAGCAGCAGAGATAGAAAAACTCCCAATCGTTTCATACTATTTTTTATTTTCTAATCTCTGCAACGGTATTGCTATGCAATTTGTTTACACACTCAAGGCGTATTGACAACTAAGCTCATTTCGCTACTCAATAGTACCACCATTTATACATCCATTCTCTATAAGGTAAACTAATTTTCTGTGGATTTTATGGAAATCTTATTTTCAAGTTTTTTTTTTGCGGATACTTTAATAATGATCGCTTGTCGCAAGCATACCCTCCGTATCGTTGCTTACGCAACGATTGTATGCACAGGGTTTCCACCACCGTGCTAAAAATACTCGCCCCACAAGGGGGCTTAAATAGACGCGCTTGTCGCACCCATGCCGTCTGCTAAGACCCTGCGCGCTCAGCGTGCAGGTTAATCCTAGCGGAGGGTTTCGTACCCTCCGTATCGTTGCATGAGCAACGATTGTACGCACGGGGTTTCCACCACCGTGCTAAAAATACTCGCCCCACAAGGGGGCTTAAATAGACGCGCTTGTCGCACCCATGCCGTCTG